>CACWQH010000081.1 GCA_902762955.1 uncultured Lachnospiraceae bacterium | reverse complement strand
GTCTTTGGAGAAGCTTGGAATTGTAAAAGATAATTCCGATAACAAAAGTCAGAGTGCCAATGCAGAGCTTAAGATCGGTATGTACTTAGACATCAGCTTATTCAAGCAGGTTGAGGGAGAAAGCAAGGTAAAGATATCCGAGACATCAGGCACGATTAAGATAGCCTTCGAGATACCTGAGGCTTTAAGAAAGGATGGAAGAAGCTACTATATCGTAAAGGTACATGATGGAGTTGCCTCGCTTATTACACCGTCTCAAAGCGGTAATACATTAACCTTTGAGACAGACCAGTTCTCAACCTATGCATTGGTTTATATGGATAAGGTTGAAGCAATAAATACGCCTGATACAAAGGTGGATACACCGAAAGCAGCAACAACCCCAAGCAACAATGCCAAGTCGCCTTCAACCGGAGATAATACTAATGTAGGCTTAATAATTATACTTATGGTTGCTTCTGCTATGGCAACACTTTATCTTACATTTAGAAGGAAAAAGATTAAATAGTATAATCTGATAACGAAATAAGGTAAAAAACAATTACAAATGACCGGGTAATCATCTTAGAAGGTGGTTACCCGGTCCTTTGTTTTTATTGATATTTCAGTCCTTTTGTGTTAGAGTTTAGGAAGGAGTTAATACTGGTTTATAAGAGTATTATATATATGTTTAAATGTGTAAAAATGAGGTGACCTCAATATGTCAGATATGATGCGCAAATTACCGATAGGTATACAGGATTTTGAATCAATAATAGAGGGAGATTTTATATATGTTGACAAAACAAGATATATATATAATTTAGTACACATGGGAAAACCATATTTTCTAAGTCGTCCGAGACGTTTTGGGAAGAGCCTTTTTCTGTCAACACTTCGAGCTTATTGGGAAGGAAAAAAGGAACTTTTCAAAGGGCTTGATATAGAAAGATTAGAGGCAGATAATCCTGAAGCATGGCAGGAATATCCGGTGTTTTATTTTGACTTTAATAAGAAGGATTTTCAACGTGAATCAGCATTGGAAGAGGTTTTGAATGCACATTTGATTGACTGGGAAAAGCAATATGATTTGATATCAGAAGATATACCGATAGAGGAGAGATTTCAGAACCTGATTAAAACCGCCTACGAGAAAACCGGTAAAAGAGTGGTTATACTTGTTGATGAATATGACAAGCCTCTGCTTGAAGTGATAACTGATAATGCCCTTGAGGAGCACAATAAGTCAGTTTTCAAAGGCTTCTTTTCTACACTTAAAAGCTATGACAGATATATAGAATTTGAATTTCTAACAGGTGTTACCAAGTTTAGTAAGGTGAGTATATTCAGTGACCTGAACCATTTAAGAGATATATCGCTATCTGAGGAGTATGCAGTTATATGTGGTATAACTGAAGCTGAGTTAAAGAATGCATTTATGCCTGAGGTAAAGGCTATGGCTGCATCACAGGATATTTCTATTGATGAGTGCTTAACAACACTTAAGAAAACATATGATGGATATCATTTTAATAAGAAAGCTGAAGGTGTTTATAATCCGTTTAGCCTGATAAATGCATTACAGGCCAAAGAATTTGATTCCTACTGGTTTAGTACCGGTACACCTACATTTTTGATAAAGAAGCTTAATGCCATAAACTTTGATGCAAAGAAATTTACAGATGGTAATCTTTATGCGGATTCATATGCATTATTTGATTACAGAGCGGATAATCCTGATCCGATACCGCTTTTTTATCAGACAGGTTATCTTACCATAAAGGGATATGATAAAAAGTTTGACAGCTACCAGCTTGGCTATCCGAATGATGAGGTAAAATATAGCTTTATAAAGAGCCTTGCACCATCATATCTTCACAGCGAGGATGAAGAGCCGCTTGATATAAGGAACTTCGGACGTGATATAGAGTCTGCCAACCTTGAAGGTATAAAGGATAGATTTACCGAGCTTTTTGCCAGACTTCCTTACGGAAATGATGAAAAGTATGTTGAGAGGGATTTTCAAAATGTTGTCTATATAACATTTATGCTGCTC
>CACWQH010000080.1 GCA_902762955.1 uncultured Lachnospiraceae bacterium | reverse complement strand
ATGTTCCGGCTGAAGCAGATAATGAACTTTTGTTATTGCCCCAATTGTATGTTAGAACGACCTTTGTAATCGTCTCACCTTTTCGTGCGTTAATGGTCATAGGTCCTTTATTGTATACGTGTATTCCAGCTTCATTTTCGAACTCGCCCGAAACACTATAGTGCGTACCTAAAACGAGTGACTGCCCATTAACAAGTGAAATGTTCTCTGATACTTCGTCTGCTGCTGCATACGCCGTCATGCCCATCCCCGGCACCAGCCCGACGACCATCGCCAGCGTGAGCAAAAAGCTCAGCAGCTTCCTTCCTAATTTTTTTCTTTTCTTCATGTAAAATCCTCCTTGAAATTATTTTTTGATATCATTGCGTATAAGCTACGAATTGCTTGCTTGCTTGCTTGCTTAGCGAATCTCGGCATACTTGTCAACCCCTTTCTGTAAAACAATTAGCTATCATCGCTTACACTGCTTCATGCACTTCCGAAACATGTTCAAGTGCGTACAATGTATGCGGATCAATGTCAATACAGCCCGCTATGTCGTTATTACCGCTCACATCCCAAGCTAATGTATTATTCATGATCTTACAACTATTAATAAAAACATCCTTATTCTGAAGTGTTTGAAATACACCCCTTCCAAGCTTGGGTTTTACATCATATACAACGATTTTCCCATCCACGAAATAAACGGATACTGTATAATCCGGATGCGGAACAACCTGCACAATATCAGGAACAAAATTCATCACACTACATCTCCTCCTCTTTACATGAGCGGAGCAACCTTCTTCAAAGGAAGATCCTTCCTTGCCAAATCCCAATTCTCCATTAGTTCAGCTTGATGTATCTCGGTCCACGCAAGAACAAATTTCAGTTGTCGTGAAGGAAAAGCACCATTCAAGATTCATCCCTCCATAATATCGACAAGAACATTCTGTCCATTATACTCAGCATGAAAATTCGGAGGGTTATGATCATCGTAGTACATCGTAACTCTAATTCCAAAAAATAACGAGATTTCCGGCATTGATCATGCTCCTTTCAGTCAAAAATCTGAGAAGAATCCACGTTTTTATCTCATGTGTCGGCATGCCAGTACGGATTCTTTACCCTGTGCAGGGCATAAAGATACACATATATTATAACAAAATCCGGCACTGAGCGCAAAGAAAATTTGATGAAATATCAACAAATGTAGCAATCGCATAAATTGCAAGATCAAGCATCTTTGCGGTGACCATAATCCTCTGTGTAAAAAGCAGTGTCACACCTTAAATGAGCAGAGCCTTCCTCACCGACTGTGATATATAATCATTTTAATTTAAAAAATATATGTGTTCAAGGGGATGTGTCAGAATGACACATCGGATATCCGTTCGATAAACAAGCCTTGTAAAACCGTTGTTTTTATGGAACGGGAGCATTTATATTCTTATGGAATAAGGCATAAAAAATCTCTCCTGATATAACCTACAGGAGAGATTTCATAATGACCGAAAAGTCAACTTCAATAATATATTCAGTTTCAAAAAAATTCACAAATAACCTACAATTCCATATTACTTATCGTATCTTCCCACTATACAGCTCTTCTTGCAGAAGCATATTCCATAGGACTTAACTCCCATGTAGCCGTCATCAAGTACGCCTTCCTCGTACTTCTTATCCCTTATCTGATCGTATGCTTCAGAAAGTCCATCCTCCATCTCGTTGAACTTCTTACGCACCTTGATCTCAAAGATGATTGCGGGATCCTTCGGGCGGTTCGGATATAACACTATATCCGGTCTCCCATCACCTTCCTCACGATTTGATTGAGCGGTGTATCCGGGCACCCCATACATAAGCGAGAGAAAATACCCATGATAGAAGGCTTCGTCGCTGTCAAATGTGCTTATGCTTTTTGCAAGCAGGTCACTCACATAGTTTTCGATGGCATCAGTATCACCTAAAAGCACAGCCTTATGAAGCACACTTCTGTCCTCACTCTTTACCTGTTTATCAAACCAGCCCCTTATTTGATTAGTATAGATACTGCGTATCTCAATATTTGGTATCTTCATGGTAAGATATATGATCTCTTCTTTATAATCATCTCT
>CACWQH010000079.1 GCA_902762955.1 uncultured Lachnospiraceae bacterium | reverse complement strand
ATCGGCATTCATAATCTTCTTTCCTTCAAAATACCTTTTCTTATCTATCACATTTCCATCATAATCGTATTCAAGCTCAAAAAATGTACGAAGCATGGAGAGGGCAAGTGTCTTACCGAAACGTCTCGGTCTGGTAAACAGTGTGACTACTCCGCCATTCTCTACTACGTCACGAATAAGCATAGTCTTATCAATGTAATACATATCATCATCTATAAATCTTTTGTAATCCTCATATCCTATGCCAATCTTTTTCACTCTTTACATCTCCTCATGAAAAACACTAAAATCATTATTAACGCTTTCCTAAACTCTAACACAAAAAGGCTGAAATTTCAATCAAAACAAAGGACCATGCAACCATCTTTTAAGGTAGTTACACAGTCCTTTGATGTTTATATATTCTTTTTTATATATTCTTTTTTATATATTCTTTTTTATATATCCTTTTTTATATATGCAATTATATGGTTATTCAATATGCTACTTAATCATTTTCTTTCTAAGTGTAAGATAAAGTGCTGCCATAAATAAATCCATCATAAGCATAACTATTACACCTATATTAATCTTATCTCCTGCTGTCGGTGCTTTTGGTGTATCTGCCTTTTGAACTTCAGTTGTCGGTGTATCAACCCTAGTTGTTGATGCTTCCGTTGTTACTTCTTCCTTCTTAGTGTCAGTATAAGCTAATGCATAAGTAGAAAATTTATCTGTTTCAAATGATAATGTTCCATCTTTTTTATTTCAGTTTGAGTATAGTCTTTAAATGTAACAGTATATTTGTTAAAAAGTTTCTTATAAATTTACTTATTTGTCAACACATTTTTACACTTATTGTTTACATATTTCTAGTCTTCTCATATGCCCACTCCATATATAACGGTATTGTCCCGAACAGGAAACTGTTCTCCATCAATTCCACAATCAACTCCTGAATCGTAAAAGGTTGGTATCCGTAACTGCTGAGTTCTTCCACATATCGGTCAAGCTTATCCTTCTTTACTGCTCTGAAGAATTTCTTTGCAGCCTTATTTGCCACGCAAAGACGTTTAAGATAATTCTCCGCCTTGTCGAAATCTCCTTTTTTAAAATAAATAATAGAGAGTGGAAGTAACATCTGTGTTTCCTCATAGCTGTCATATTTATTATGAAGTTCTAATGCAGATTCCTCTCTCTCCAAAAAAGCATATATATGCATCAGTCGATAGCGAACTCCGAGGTTATCATTTTCAGATAATCTAATCATTTCTTCACATTCCTTTGCCGCAAGTCCCATCATTCCGGCTTCAGCCATAAACTCCATATATCTATCAAGAAGACGCATATACGGTCTTGTCTCTAATATTCCCCAAAATCTACCAATACTATCTTCATCCATCAATCCTTTCTTTTCCATCAGCTTAGTAGCATTTTTGACAGCATCGGATATTTTTTGATAATACTCCCATATATTATCGTCTATCAAATCGAGTGAAGCGCTAACAACATCAATATTATCCGGCTCCAATTCCAGAGCCTTTTTGATATATCGCTCTGCCTTAACCCTATCCGAAGCTTTCTCTGCTAATTCAAGAAAATCATCAGCGGTCTTTGCGGTTTTTTCCGTAACTCTTTGAAGAGGATTTCTATTATAATCTGTTGTAAATTCCTGAAGAAGCTCATTCGCATCATCTATTGACATATCATCTGTACCTTTTTCCTCAAGAAACTTATGTATTTCTTTCATAGCTTTTTCTGATTCTCTGCTCATTTCCCACATTCTCCGTATATGTCTACCTATTCACTATCAATCACTCTATTCTACTGCCTTCCAATCATTTATACTCCGGCTTTCAGTATCGAAATTCACTCCGACCTTTATAATCCTTCTACTGTCTGCCGCATAAGCCTTGGCATAGCCCTTTTCCTCTATCTGTGCAAGAGCCGTCTCCGCATCGGCATCACGTTTGAATTCAAAGATGTATATATAAGCCTCTGCTTCAACTATGCAGTCCGCTCGTCCCTTTGCAGTATGCATCTCGGTATGAACAAACTGTCCGAGCAGCATAAATGTTATATAGACAACATTTTGAAAATCCCTCTCAACATACTTTTCATCATTTCCGTAA
>CACWQH010000078.1 GCA_902762955.1 uncultured Lachnospiraceae bacterium | reverse complement strand
TCTCCTCATCATGTCCTCCTCTCATGTGAGAGGATAGTATACCACATCAGGACATTTTCCGTTGTGGTTTAATAGGACATTATCATAAATGGTTTATAATTTATAACAAAAAATATAAAAAACTGTTGACAAATGAAATGATGAGTAATATAATTTCCTTAATTCCTACTTAACATATAGGATATAAGATGAAGAATAGTTAAGCCGGGAGATCACATATCTGTATAAAGATATAATTTAGTAAATGGGAGATTAAAGGAGGAAATTATTATGAGTCAGATCAAAGAAAGTTCATTGGAATTAATTGGAGGTACACCTATACTTAAGCTTAACCGCTATTCAGAAAAGGCAGGTATCAAAGACGCTACAATTCTTGCTAAGTTAGAGTATCTTAATCCGGCAGGATCAGTTAAGGATCGTATTGCACTTGCAATGATAGAGGATGCAGAGAAAAAAGGAGCATTAAAGCCGGGAGCAACAATCATAGAGCCGACATCAGGTAATACGGGTATCGGTCTTGCAGCAGTTGCAGCAGCAAAAGGATATCATGCGATACTTACACTTCCTGATACAATGAGTGTTGAGCGTCGTAATCTTCTTAAGGCTTATGGCGCAGAGCTTGTTCTTACAGAAGGTGCCAAAGGAATGAAGGGTGCCATCGCAAAGGCAGAGGAGCTTTCTAAGGAGATTGAAGGTTCCATTATACTTGGACAGTTTGTTAATCCTGCTAATCCTGAGGTTCACAGGAATACTACCGGTCCTGAGATCTGGGAGCAGACAGATGGAAAGGTAGATATATTCGTAGCCGGTGTAGGTACAGGTGGTACAATTACCGGAGTTGGCGAATACTTAAAGTCAAAGAATCCTGATATCAAGATTGTTGCGGTTGAGCCCGCATCAAGCCCTGTGCTTTCAAAGGGTACAGCAGGACCTCATAAGATTCAGGGTATCGGCGCAGGTTTTGTTCCTGATACTCTTAATACAAAGGTATATGATGAGGTTATCGCAATAGTTAATGAGGATGCATTTGCGGAAGGTAAGGACTTTGCTGTAAGTGAAGGAATACTTGTAGGTATTTCATCAGGAGCAGCCCTGAAGGCGGCTTCAATACTTGCAGCACGTCCTGAGAATAAGGGTAAGACGATCGTTGCTTTACTTCCGGATTCAGGTGATAGATATCTTTCAACTGCATTATTTGCAAACTAAAGAATAGTATTTGAGACAGTGTCTGATATTCATTATCAGGCACTGTTTTTTCGTTGTTATTGAATTAAGTATAAAATATGTTATACTTTTATTAAAAAAACGAAAGGAAATGAAAACACACATGAAAAAAAGAACCGTTTTATTAACTTTTGCAGCATGTATAATGGCATTTTCAATGACTGCCTGTGGTACAGAAAAAACAACATTTAAGCTTGATGAAAGTGAAATGCCGACAGTTGAGGATATAAATTCGGATATTGATGTTTCCAGTCTGCAGGATGCGGCAGAATCCATCAAGAATCTTGATCTTGGTAAGGATTCAGGTAATGACAGTGCTAAGGCAGATACCGAAACAACTACCGAAGCAGCAAAAGAGGACGGCACACGGTCAGGAAAAGCGCAGGATGAACCCGAAGGAGAAAGAACAGTATATAGTTTTACTGATGTCACCAGAACCGATAAAGGTCTTTATCTGGTAGCAAACGGCGGGATGAACGGATCGACGGTTCTTTTTGGCGACAAGGACTTAAATGGGTTCCTTGACTATGTTGATAACACTGTTTTGGAAGAGGGACGCACCATCAACAGGGAATTGTTTTATGATATTCTTGCATTTATGCTTGTGGATGATAAGCTTTCCGCTAATGAAGAAAGCAGGGAAAAGCATTTGATGATGGCACTTGCTGTGGCAAACAATTTCCATAATGTAGAAATACATATCAAGAGCTGTATTATAGATGAAAATAATGCGGCAGATTACCATTATAACCTCACTGCTTATGGTGCAGAGGATACCTGGCTTGCAAACTATCAGGATCGTAAATTCTATATGAACGACGGTGCTACGGAGTATGTTAGCGAGATGTTCAAAGATGAATATCTGGCTGTATGGCTGATGGCTATTGAAGATTACTATGGCATAAGGATCAGGTAGAAAATTATAATTTCTAAGATAATATAAATGCGTAAAA
>CACWQH010000077.1 GCA_902762955.1 uncultured Lachnospiraceae bacterium | reverse complement strand
TTAAAAGTTATTATGATAAGATTTCCCGAAGCAAACAGGAAAAATTATTTTATGAGGTTATCGTTCAGATAGGCAATAGGGATGATACCGGAGTAGGTAGTTCTTCTGCAGAGGTTGCAACATGGGTGCTGAAGGATTATGTGAAAAAGTTTCAACTTCGCAATCCACAGCTTTATGTAATTGGTGCCTATATTCATCTGGATGAGGAAACACCACATTTGCACTTGAATTTTATCCCTTGGGTATCAGGCTGTAAGAGAGGATTGGAGACAAAGACAAGTCTTAAGGCTGCACTAGCGACAAGAGGATTTGTAAGTGAAGGAAAAGGTAATACCGAATGGAAGCAGTGGGCAGAGGCTGAGAAAGACGATATTGCCCTTATTATGAGCCGGTACGGAATTGACTGGAAGAAGAAAGATACGCACAATAAGCATTTATCCGTACTGGATTATAAAAAGCAGGAACGAGCAAAAGAAGTGGCTGCACTTGAGGAGGAGTTGGAGGGCGCACAGGTTGTTCTTGAATTAAAAGAGGAACGGATTGAGTCTCTGGAAAAAGAAATTGAAAGTAAGCGAGACGGTTTTAGAAAAGAACAGTCTGAGGCTCAAAAGAAACTGGATGATACCATAGCCGAAAATCAGAAATTGCAGTCGGAAACAACGGATTTACGCTTAAAGAATTCGGAATTACGGCTGGAATATTATGAGAATGTAGATAAGCTCACGGATAAACAGAAGGAAATTGAGGCTGCGCAAAAAGAGGTTGATAAGTGGATGATGATATCGGATACAGCAAAATTACAGACTGAACGGGCGCAGTTTGAACTGGAAGAGGCGGAAAGGCTTAAGAAGGAACTGCTGGGAGCAGTCGATGGAGATGATTATCTGAAAGAACAGGTGATAGAACTGAGGTATCAAAATTATATATTGTGGGAGGAGAACCGTAGCCTGAAGGACAAACTGGAAAAGGCGTATGAGTTTATGAAACAGTTTGTGATTGGCGGAATTAATCTACTGGAGAAGTTTATGGAATGGATTGGGGAAAAAGTCAAGGATGTTGGGAGAGGAAGGTGAAAATAGCAAGGGAGCTTTTAGAATTGGAAGCTCTCATGCTATTTATAGGTACTAAATTAATTCATTTTCTTGAAGAACACTATAGAACATGGCACGTCCGGAATAATTCCAATATGCACAATCTTGTTCCATAAATAACCATTTCACAGCTAATAAGATGATTTCAATAGGATGCTCACTACCAGCATAATCACAGAAAGTAGCCCCAGACGGAGTGAGCGATACGGGGTGGCAATCGTATATTTGCTGCAGCTTTTGTGCGATGACGGGATAAATGCGAGGAAAATTAATTTTACAATATGTTAAAGCATCTATAATGTCTTGGTGGCTTGGATTAGAATATCGACGATTTCTTTTGAAAAAAAGTCCGTCAATATTTACAGTAAAATCAAAGCCCTTATTTAATTGGGTTGGCCGCTTAAGAAAAATGCCATAATTACCAAATCGTTCAACGTTGTATTGATAACGAGAAGCATTATCGCCTATTCCGGTACCGGGGGTTTCACGTAAAAAAGCTTGAATTAGATTTTCACGCATAGAAATACGATCTCCTAAAGGTAATGAGTAGTTAATTATTTGTGTCATATGTAGATACCTCCTTGAAAAATTCACTAATCTCAACACCAAGTACATTTGAAATCTGGTTCAGCACCGATATAGAAAGACTCTTATCACATCCGGATGCTTCGATTTTGGAGAGATAGCTGATGCTTATTTTAGCCTGTTCTGCAAGTTGTACCTGTGTTAAATTTCTTTGTTCTCTGTAATATTTTATATTTGCACCTATAACACGATATAGGTCAGTATCATTATCAAAATGCATATATTCACCTCTTTCACTATTTGTGAATATTATCTCATGAGATGTATAACAGATAAATTCACTTATAGTGAAATAAAACTACTATGGATTTTTGTATGAAATTGAGTTACAATGTATAAATCAATAAAAAAGAAGGAGGCATGGCTTATAAGTTTACAACCAAATAATTTCAGGCTTGAACCAACAACAGTCTGGTCGTTTCCGGGCAGAGGCAGTTGGGCAACGCATTCAGGAAGGTATCGAGGAAATTGGTCACCATATGTACCAAGAAATCTGATACTTCGTTATTCTAATCCCGGTGATTGGGTCTTAGATCAATTTATGGGTAGTGGAAC
>CACWQH010000076.1 GCA_902762955.1 uncultured Lachnospiraceae bacterium | reverse complement strand
TTCCCGCAGTTGAAACAGTTTTACTCCCGTTGTGGAGTATTATGGTCAAGGGGATATTTTGTATCAACGGTAGGACATATAAGCGAAGCTACAGTTAAGAAATATATCGAGGAACAGAAAAATCATGACTGAGGAAGAATATAGGAAAATATTGAAGCAATTTCATAAACTTTCCGACAGGCATATCATTGTTGCTGAAACTGATATACCATATTCTGATGTCGTGAAGGTAGTTACTCTTTCCGATCAGATACGCAAAGCAGGCAATGAACTTGTCGGGCTTATGAGAAAGAATTATGACCAGCTCCTGCGTACAAAAAGATACCGTAAACTGCTTAAATTATATGGCAATACTCAAGACAAAGATAAACGTAGGGTTTTGGCAAAGCAGCTTAATGAAATGCGGTCTGAATATAACATCACATGGGATTTTTGCAGAAAGTCCATGATTCCGATAGGTAAGAAATACGGTATAGATGCCATATTCGCCCTCACCAAAGCTGAGGATGTATGGCGTGGTATCGAAAAATGCCTCTATGATAATGGCAAAACAATACATTTTTCAAAATATGGAGATTTACCCTGCATCAGGGCAAAACAGATAAACCGTGGCATTTCAATGTCCGTTAAGGACAATAAACTGCAATTCAGGCTTGGTAAAACTATGTTTGGAATACAGGTAAATGACAGATTTCAACAAGATGAAGTAGATGCCGTTTTATCTTATCTTGCCGAACCAGAGAACATAGATAATAAAGCTGTTAATACACTTATCGAAGATGCCTGCTGCATAGATACATACAGACCATGCTATGCTACTCTCGTGCCTAAGCTGATAAGAGGTAAATACAGACTATATCTGCATCTAACCGTCGAAGGAAAAGCGATGCCTAAATATGACAAGTACGGCCATCCCCGTCACATATACGGCAAGGGTATGATAGGCGCTGATATCGGAACACAGACGGTTGCATATACATCAGATACCGAGGTTGGCTTAAAAAATCTTTCGGAGCGTGGCAACAGTATCCAGACATCCGAAAGAAAGGAACGACTTCTTTACCGCGCCATGGACAGGTCAAGGCGGGCAACGAATCCACAGAATTATAATGATAATGGCACTATTAAGAAAGACCGCAAGACCTGGAAATATTCAAATCATTATAAGAAGCTGAAATCTAAACATACTGAATTGTGCCGTATCAATACAGTGAACAGGCAGCTTGCAATAAACGAAGATGCCAACCACTTACGAAGTCTTGGAGATATGTTTGTGACTGAACCTAAAAATGCAGGCAAGCTGATGAAACGAGCTAAAGAAACTACCGTTAATAACAAAGGAAAGTTCAATAAGAAAAAGCGTTTCGGTAAATCTATAAAGAACCGTTGCCCTTCGGGATTTCAGACTACAGTAGAAAAAAAGTTTAAGGTCACAGGTGGTACATATATAGAAGTTCCGAACAATTACAGGGCAAGCCAGTACGACCATACGGCTGATGATTACATCAAAAAGAAATTGTCTGACAGGATGTATAAACTTCGTGATGGTACTGAAGTACAAAGAGACTGGTACTCATCATATCTGCTTTACTGCTACGATTATAGGACACAGAACATAGATAAAGAAAAATGTATTACAGAATTTAAGGCTCAATACAACAAAGAAAAAGCCCTAATCACATGGATTAAGGCTAATAAGATAAGAATATTAAACAGCGGAATCAAAGTAGCTTAACAACTTAATATCAGGGCGATTGACTGTACGTCCTTGCTGAAAAGCAGAAATTTACCGCTAATGTGATCGCTGGATTGCTTGGTAATAAAAGTTCTGGTTCAAATAGATTTACACTTGTAACTCCAAAGCCTGAAAATGGTGCACGATTACAAGCTAAACTTGGCAACCAGAACCCCACGGGCTTGCCCGTGGGAGCAGTCAGTTTGCAATTGATGACATTCTTCTGTGCGGATCAGTCTGGACAGTGAGTGTAAGACCGAGCGTATCAAATATTTTAAGCAGCGTTGTCAGGTTTGGCGAAGATTTTCCTGATTCAATCCTGGCAACGGATGAGTGTGGAAGACCACACATCTCTGCAAGGTCACGCTGAGAAAGGTTTAGATTATGTCGCTGGTCAATCATGGTGCTGATAATCTTAGCTCTTTCTTCGACTTCATCAAAATCCCTGCCAATTTCAGGATTTGATTCACGTACGTGGTTTTTATAATCGTTCCATGTTGCCATAGCATT
>CACWQH010000075.1 GCA_902762955.1 uncultured Lachnospiraceae bacterium | reverse complement strand
TCAGCCTTTTCATATACTTTTCGCTTTAGAAAAACTAAAAAAGCGTGAAGTCGTATATAAGCAGTGGTACGGATACCCACTATTATGCGACAAACCGGAGTTTATCCAACCTGGCCAACATTCTGCTTTAGTATACGCTTGCATTCGTACATTCTGTCATCTGCTATACGCTCTGCCTGCTCAGGATCACCCTTGTCGTAGTCATAAACTGCATAACCATAAGCAATTTCAAGCTTAACCGGCGGATTATTTTTTTCATTATATACATTATAGTTTTTGATAAGCTCCTCGGAAGCAGCAGCAGCCATAGCCTCACATTCGAAGCCTTCGATAATTCCGATAAACTCATCACCACCTACACGGTATATATCACCATATTGTCCAAAGCTTTTGGTTATTGCATTTGCTGCACCGATAATGTGCTTATCCCCCTCGGTATGACCATAATTATCATTAACCTTTTTAAGGTTATTAACATCAAATTCAATAAAGACACACATGCCATTTTTCTTTTTGGCAATTATTGCTTCGCGCTCACTAAAGGCAAGACGGTTATATAATCCGGTAAGACCATCCAAATGCGCAAGACGGTTTTTCTCGTCAGCATCCAGACTCTTCTCACTTATGTGAATAGATTCTCTTACCTCATGGAAACCGAGTATTGCAACAAATATAAATAAACCGATTCTGGTAAATCTTGCGGTATCTATGGTTTTTGTCATATAGTAATTGGCAAAATCAAGAAGACCCGATATCATAAGCACGATAAATGCCGTAAGCATGGTGAGCACCCCGCTGCTATTGTAAACCTTTCTTTTAATCGAGCTTATGATAAGATAAATAATTATGATAAACCCTATAAGAATATTGATATGGGTATATATCAAAATATTATGATAATCTGTCATACCGGTGCTAACCATTATAACGTTCATCGCAAGATTGATACAGGTCAATGCCGCAGATGTCCATATAAATACATTTTTAAAGCTTCTCGTAAGATATGCCGTAAATGAAAGCGCAGGCATAGGAAGAAGTACGAGGGTGAAATGCTCCACCGCCCTTACCGCTGCCGAATTACCGGTTAGAAGCATAAATATCTTGGTTCCGCCATTGGTCCACACACTCAAAACCATAGCAAGTACACCAAGAGAAACTGTCTCTATGGCTCCTATATTGGTTCTTCCAAATGTAATGCCAAATATAACCAACACCACACCAAACATAAATATCAGGAAACATATGGCAAATCTTGGCGCATAGGTGATAACTACATTTTTAACATAGCTCCATGAATCGCCGACCTCCATATACCTAAACTGTGTCCATCTGCCCTCGGTACTTAACGCCGTAAATTCAATCCTTAATCTTCTTACGCCATTAAATGAAGGCAGCTTTACTGTATGTATATACTCTCCGTAATAATCTCCGTAGAGTCCTCCGAGTTCAGGATGGAAATCGTATATAAGCTCATCATCCATATAAACATAAAAGACAAGATTTGTAGTTTCAAAGCAAAGTGAATTACCGCCTATCTCCCCGGCTATGGCATCTCTCTCAATAATCCCGGGCTTATCAAAATCAATCTCAAGCAGATCACATGCTTCTCCATCACTATAGCTCCATCCTTCACTAAAATCCTTGGTTTCCGCATATTCATTTCCGACAAAATTCATCTTAAAAATAAATAAGCAAGCAACCCCGATAAGAAGTATGGTGGTTGTCAAAACCCCTAATGCTATAACTATTTTTTGTCTTATCGCATCTTGTTTTAACATATTTCTCCCCTATACATATAAAAATACTCCAAAGACAATCAACTAACTGTTACGCATACAAGTAACCTAAAAATGATAATATTACACAGTATACTATATAATTTTAGCACTTTTTTGATAAAAAGAAAACTATAAATAATAAATTACATAATTAATATATTCTTAAAATTGAATATATTTTGTCATCGGCATCAAAACAATATGTTGACAATCCGCTCTATGAGTCATAAAATATTATATTAGGGTTAAGTTTATATGTTTCAAATTTATGTACCATATGTCATTAATCCGAAAGGGGAGAAAAAATTGAAGAATAATCAGCCTTCCGGCAAAGAAATTCTTAAAGCAATAGGCACCAAAAATATTGTTGCGGCTGCAGTTATATTTTTGATTGCCATAAGCATAATATCAGTTAACTTCGGAATTCTTTACAAAACCAAAAAAGACAATATTATAGATGACAACAAGCATAAGGCTGTCGAATCAGCACAACAAATCGACAACTATCTTATAACAAGTCTGGATATGATAAATCAAGCGGCTTACAAGGTAGATAATTATCTGGATAAAGGACGCTCATCCGAGGAGATTCTTTCCTTTCTCGAAGAAGAATCACACATGATTAATGATTTAATTGATAAGAATTCTACCGGTATATATGGATATATAAACGGCGAATATCTGGATGGTTCAGGCTGGGTTCCCGATGCGGACTATGTTCCGACCGAGCGCCCATGGTATATACAGGCAGTAGAAGCAGATGGTGAAGTAGTTCTTGTTGATCCATATCTCGATTCACAAACAGGCGCTGTAATGATGACTATCGGAAAGCTTCTTTCTGATGGCGAAGGTGTTATCGCTCTTGATTTAAGCCTTGAAAATTTACAGGAAGTCACTTTAGATGTGGTGGAAAGCTCACAGGATTTTGCTATGATTCTTGACTCCACAGGCGGAGTTGTCTCCCACAGTAATATAAATGAGCTTGGTAAAAATTATCTCGAGCAGACCAATTCTCTTGAAAGCACTATAGCAAAGGAAATATTTAAATCAAAAAAGACTCAGTTTGAGCTTAACTACAACGGAACCAATTACATAGTATTTACAATAAAGATACAAAATGGGGCTGTCGCTTTAGATAATTAAATTTATCTATGCGAGGCCCCTTTTTATGTCATAAATTATGTATTTGAGAGACAGTTTCCTTTAATGTTGC
>CACWQH010000074.1 GCA_902762955.1 uncultured Lachnospiraceae bacterium | reverse complement strand
ATATTATACACTAAAAAGGGGGTCAATGCTCTTTTTATTTGCAAAGCCCCTAAATATAAGAATTTAGAAACAAAAAAGGAGTGTCAACTTGACACTACCCTTGAATGGTAGGAGGTGTCGTTATGAAGAGTCCGTTAAAGAAAAGAGTACCCAGAGAACTAATGGGAGAATGGCGTAAATACCTTGTGATATTTTTATTCCTTACTCTTGTTATAGGCTTTATATCGGGTATGTATGTTGCTAATAAAAGTATGATGAAGGCGGCAGATGAAAGCGTTGAAAAGTATGTTCGTGAGGATGGCTATCTGCAGTTTTCAGACGAGGCATCGGATGAGCTTATAGATGAGCTTGAATCAGATGATATAACGATATACGAAAATTTCTGTAAGGTTGTAGATGAAGAGTTAGAAAACAATGATGATGAAATTGAAATCAGAATCTATAAGCTGCAGGATAAGTTTGACCTTCCTTGTGTAATGAAGGGAAGACTTCCTGAAAATGATAATGAGATAGTTATAGACCGAATGCATGCCGATAACCAAAAAATTAAGGTGGGCGATACAATCAAGGTTGGTGGCAAGAACTTTGAGGTAACAGGTCTCATAGCACTTCCGAATTACAGTACACTTTACAAAAGTGCATCCGACACAATGTTTGATGCTATAACCTTCAATGTTGGACTTGTCACCGATGAAGGCTTCGAACGTGTAGCAGGCAAGCTTTACTATCGCTATGCATGGTTTTATGCGGATAAGCCTGAGGATGATATAGAAAGCAAGAAAAAGGGAGATGACTTCATGGAGGAGGTCGTAACCGCATCATATATGTACGGCAATCCTGTTGAAGAATTTGTACCGGCATATTTAAATCAGGCCATCATATTTGCAACCACTGATATGGGTTCGGATATGGCTATGGGCGGAGTTTTGCTTGACATTCTTATCGTGGTTCTCGCATTTATATTTGCTATAACTATTAACAACACCATAACCAAGGAGGCAGCGGTTATCGGTACACTTCGTGCCTCCGGTTATACCAGAGGTGAGCTTATACGTCACTATATGACTTCACCGGTTTTGGTAACACTTATAGCTGCATTGCTTGGAAATCTTTTGGGATATACAGTGTTTAAGAAGGTAGTCGTTATGATGTACTACACCAGTTACAGCCTCCCTACATATGAGACAGTTTGGAGCTCGACTGCATTTATAAATACAACGGTTATACCTCTTATAATAATGTTTGTTATTAACCTTGTTGTAATAACATACAAATTAAGACTTTCACCGCTTAAGTTTATAAGACGTGATCTTAAGAAGACAAAGCGTAAGAAGGCTATGAGGCTTCCGAGATGGAAATTCTTATCACGCTTCAGAACAAGAATACTCCTTCAGAACCTGCCTAACTATCTTGTGCTCTTTATTGGAATCACATTTGTTATGATGATGATGAGTATGGCGGTCGGTATGCCCGAAACACTTGATTATTATCAGGATCATGTTACGGATATGATGTTTTCAAAATATCAGGTTATGCTTAAGTCAAACGTAGATTCTATGGGCAACGAGATAACTACAGATGTTGAAGGTGCAGAAAAAATTAATATGAAGGAGCTTGTCAGATACGGTGACATAATAGACGAGACAGTAGCTGTATACGGCATCAGTGATGATAGTCAGTACATCAAAATAAATGATGATTTCGCCGAAAATGAAATATATGTATCATCAGCCTTTAACGGTAAATACAAGGTTGATGTTGGAGATACGATTAAGCTTGATGAAAAGTACGAGAATAAAACATATGAATTTAAGGTAATCGGTATCTATGACTATGATGGCGGTATAGCAATCTTTATGCCAAATGAAAATTATACTAAAGTTTTTGATATGGAAGAGGGCTTCTTTAACGCTTACATTTCCGACAATAAAATTGATGATATAGATGAAAATTATATCATCAAGGAGATAACCGAAAAGGATATTATTAAGATTGCCGACCAGCTCGATCATTCTATGGGTGATTATATGAAATACTTCCAGTACCTTTGCATTATCCTCTCTGCAATATTGATTTATCTTCTTACTAAGATTATTATCGAGAGAAATGAAAATGCAATTTCCATGGTTAAAATACTTGGCTATAACACCAATGAAATAAGCTCGCTTTATATACTGCCTACAACCATTATGGTTATAATATCAGAGATAATTGCAGCATTTTTAGGCTATATAATTATCAATGAAGCATGGAAGGCAATCCTTATGAAGCTTGGAGGATGGTTCGCATTTTATACAAGCCCTATAGGCATTGCAAAGGAACTTATTTTCATCTTCGTATCATACATAATAGTAATGTTGTTTGATATCAGACGAATCAAAAGGGTTCCGATGGACACCGCACTTAAAAACGTGGAATAAATTCCAGTTTGTCGGGCAAGAGGAGTCGGCTGGATATATAGGGTGTAGCTGCCGGAGTAAGATTTCTTAGGGGTGCTCATCATATATCAGGTCTTCGAAGGACACGCTCTCGCTCGGTTAACGACGCAGGCACACTAACCTCAATATAATTTCAGAAAAAAGGGATTAAAATCATTTTTGCATAAATGCAAATGTTTTTAATCCCTTTTTTCTGAAATTATATTTCGCTAAGTGTACGCGTCGTTAAACGGTCCTTCTAAAGACCTATATATGATATCGCACCCATTTTATTTTTTCTACCGGCAGCTACACCCATATCCTGCCGACACGCTACGCGTGAGGAAAATGTGTTTATAAAGCGTGGCCTTTTCTTGTGTTCTGCCAGCCGCCGCTTTAAGCAGGTAACAAAACTTGCTTTTTTGCCGCTTTTGTTACCAGTTTATCTTCTTTTGATGCTTTGGTTTTCTTTAAGCAGGTAACAAAATCTCCTTTTAGCCGCTTTTGTTACCTGCTTGTCTTCTTTTATTACTTTGATATAATCTTATGTAAACCAAGTGTTCTGACTGACATTAACAATAGAATAAGTATAAAAAATGTCAGCTTTAAATAATAGTTAAATGTTAAATATTATTAAATATTAAATAATAGTTAAATATCAAATAATAGTTAATTATCAAATATTATATAATAGTTAATTATCAAGTATATCATCACGCGAAGCGTGTCGAGTATAGAGCGGTATGTACGAGGCCGGCTATAAGCAAGGTGCTAAGCATAGCCGTTT
>CACWQH010000073.1 GCA_902762955.1 uncultured Lachnospiraceae bacterium | reverse complement strand
ATTTTTCGGAACATAAACAAATGAACCGCCAGACCAGACTGCTCCGTGAAGTGCCGCAAATTTGTGGTCCCTCGGAGTTACAAGCTTCATAAAATACTCCTTAACCATATCAGCATATTCGCCCTTCATGGCACTTTCCATATCGGTATATATAACACCCTGCTCGGCTACTTCATCCTTAACATTGTGATATACAAGCTCGGAATCATACTGTGCTCCGACTCCGGCAAGGGATTTACGTTCTGCCTGTGGGATTCCCAGTCTTTCGAAGGTTTCCTTGATATCCTGTGGAACATTTTCCCAGGTGTTTTCCATATTGCTCTTAGGTCTTACATAGGTTGCAATATGATCCATATCAAGTCCTTCTATGGACGGACCCCAATCCGGAACCTTTAGCTCATTATATATCTTTAACGACTCAAGTCTGAACTCTCTCATCCATTCAGGGTCATCCTTTTCGTCAGAGAGCTTTTTTATTATCTCCTCTGTAAGACCCTCCTGCATACGAAAGTCGTCGTCCTCGACATCCTTTATATCGTATATGCTTCTGTCTATGTCATCAACGTATGTTTTTTCTTCCATATTTCAATATCTCCTAACATCCGGTTGTATGAGAGTATATATCTATCGCAGGCACGCTCTCGCTACTCTCGAACGCAGCGGTACTAAACTCTTTGTCTGCAAGCTATAATTACTTTTACCTTGTAAAGTAACTATAGCTTACATCCAAATCGCTAAGTACCGGCGTTCTCAAAGTACCTGCTTATAGATATATACTCTCATACAACCTACATATTGTTATGTTTTAAATTGATAATAATATAATTATAAACTTGTATTAGATTTCAAGTTCCTGGAATCCTGTTGCGTTTACCTCTTCTACAAGTGAGGCATCTCCTTCTTTTACTATGATTCCGTTTTCCATGATATGAGTGGTATCAACGGTCAGCGCTTCAAGTATTTTTGTACTGTGGGTTATGATTAAAAGTGAACCCTCACAGCGTTCTTTAAATATTTTTATTCCGTTTGATACTGTACGAACTGCATCTACATCAAGACCGGAATCCGTTTCATCAAGTATTGCAAGCTTAGGTTCAAGCATAAGAAGCTGGAGTATCTCTGCCTTTTTCTTTTCACCGCCGGAAAAGCCTACATTTAAGTCTCTTTCAGCATAGGACTCGTCCATAGAAAGAAGCTCCATTGTTTCCTTAAGCTTTTTCTTGAAATCCCAAAGCTTCATCCTCTTACCTGTCTTTTGTTCAAGCGCACTTCTTATAAATGCGGAAAGTGTAACACCCGGAACTTCAAGAGGATTTTGGAAGGATAAGAATATACCCTTTTTTGCTCTTTCATTTACAGCCATATCCACTATGCTTTCTCCGTCAAATATGATGTCTCCGCCTGTTACACTATAGCTTGGATTGCCGCATATAGCATAGCCAAGTGTTGACTTACCGGTTCCGTTTGGTCCCATAAGCACGTGGGTTTCATTGGTTCCTATCTCAAGGTTTACACCATTTAATATCTCCTTATCTCCTACACTGACATGTAAGTCTTTTACTTCCAATAATTTTTCGTTATTCATATCTTTATGCCTTTCTTATACTTAATTTTATTCAAATCATTTATTCTAATTCTGTACCAGCCTTGTTTTAATCATACGCAGCTTTTTGCCTTATCTTTGTCTTATCAATGTCATACGCAGCTTTTTGCCTTATCTTTGTCTTATCAACGTTATACGCAGCTTTTTGCCTTATCATCGACATCAAGAAAATCCTGCAATGTATAGCTGTCTATATATTCATTTATCTTTGAAGCAAGTCCCTGCCAAAACGGAAATGCATTGCAAAGGCTTGTCATCTCGCATTTCTTCTCATCCTTTGCTATACAGGCGACCGGAGACAGATCTCCTTCAGTAACCCTGAGTATCTCTCCAACCTTATATTCATCAGGTTTTCTGTTTAACCTGTATCCGCCATCCTTACCCATAGCGCTTTCAACCAGATTATGCTTGGAAAGACCACTCATTATACTTTCAAGGTATTTACGGGATATATCCTGCCTTTCCGACATATCCTTGAGACTGATAAACCCTCCGGTGTTATGCTTGGCCAAGTCAATCATAACCCTTAGAGCATATCTGCCCTTTGTTGAAACCATCATATATATCACATCCTTTTTTAAAGAAAATAATCAAATTATATAATTATTTTTTTTATATATCGCAAGCTAAAATCATATACTCAAATTCAAATCATATACTTATGCTAAAATCATATACTCAAGCTAAAATCATATACTTAAACTTCATCTTCATTTTCAAGATTATAATGTCAAACTCCTACTATGTCAATAGGAGTTTAATAACTCTATCATTTTCCATCATATATTTTTTATAATCCGGTAACAAATCATGTTTTTCGCTACTTTTGTTACTCGTTTGCCTGCTTTTGTTACATGAATTTCTATTACTTAGGTAACAAATCTTGTTATTTTGCTGCTTTTGTTACCTGTTTGTCTGCTTTTGTCACTTGAATTTCTATTACTTAGGTAACAAATCTTGTTATTTTGCTGCTTTTATTACCTGTTTGCCTGCTTTTGTCACTTGAATTCCCCTTAATCAGGTAACAAATCATGCTTTTTTGTTACTTTTGTTACCTGTTAACCTTCTTTTGTTACTTGAATTTCTATTACTCCGGTAACAAATCATACTTTTTCGCTACTTTTGTTACCTGTCTGTTTATCCCATACTTCATAATTAATAAAAAAGTGAAAAGAATAAAAACAACAAAATTTAATATAATATATTAAATTCCAATACATATCGAAATCAGCCCATGTCAAAGAAAACAATTATCAAGGGAACTTTAATCCTTACAATCGCCGGACTGCTAACTAAAATACTCGGCTTTTATAACAGAATATTTTTAACAAGACTTATCGGAGTTGTTGAGCTTGGAAAATACCAATTAATATTTCCAATATATATGTTTGTTTTTGCTTGCTGCTCTCAAGGAATTTCAACTACACTGACCAAACAGACATCGTACTATATTGGAAAAGGCAGTAAAGAAAAAGCCGATTACATATTCAAATTATCCATATGCATCTCAACCATTTTAAGCCTCTTATTGGCTCTTACAATATATCTTAACAGCAACCTTATAAGCTATAAGCTTCTTAAAAACACCGACTGCGGTATACTACTCCGTATTATAACCATAGCTATGCCCTTTGTAGCCATAAAATCCTGTATAAACTTTTATTTCATAGGTATCGACAAGCCTGGGTATCATGGATTTTCACACCTTATTGAACAGATAATACGTATATCAGCAGCATATATTCTTTCACTTTTTGTAATGGCTGATAAAGTAAACGCTGTTCTTGCGGTAATTGCAGTTGTTATCGGCGAAGTATCGGCAACAGTTATATCGATTGTGATATATTATGTAAACCGAGCAAAAGCAAGTAAATCAAAAACCGTAAC
>CACWQH010000072.1 GCA_902762955.1 uncultured Lachnospiraceae bacterium | reverse complement strand
TAAGCTTTGTGGTTTCATCATGGAAGTATCTTACAGCTTCTGATAAGCAAGACGGTAAGGTGTATGCAACCAATGATGAGATAGCAATGACCGGTGTGGAATTCACTTTAGGTGGAATATATAATAAGGTAATGGATAATACCGGTGCCATAAAGGTTACAAAAGCTGTAAACGGAGCTCCTGCATCTGCAAGTGGGAAAGAGTATACATTTACGGTTAAAAATAAAGCCGGAAAATGGATAAAAGCAGATGGTTCAGAAAGCGCTACAGAGGTAAAACATACGATCAAGGCAGGAGAAACAAAGCTGTTCGACGGACTGCCGCTTGATACATATACTGTTACCGAGGATGAGGCTTCAGCTGCAATCGCCAACTGTACCTTAAGTGATACCGGAGTATATAGCGGTACTGCGACCTTAGCAGCAGACGGAGATACTAAGACGGTCGCACTTAATAACGTATATGTTAAGGATACAGGTAGTCTTAAGATTACCAAAAAGCTTGATGTTAGTGAAGCGAAAGGAATTACGGCACCTTCATCATATCAGTTTGCAGTAAAGAATGAGGAAGGCAAATATGTTACGGATATAAATGGAACCATAGGTACAACTGCTGTCGTTTATCTTCCTGCTGTATCAAAGGATGGTTCGGTAACTATAAGCAATCTTCCGGTAGGAAAATATACTGTGGAGGAGAAGGATTCAAGAGTACCTGAGTATACACTAGAGGTTAAGGGCTTACAAGAGGTAAATGTTACAAAGGGCACTACAGCGACAGTTGACGTTACCAATAAGTATATTACACCTAAGAAAGCAGCCGGGGAATTACATGTAAAGAAAGTTATGGATAGCGGAAGTGATACACTTCCTGCCGGGAAAACGTTCCCGATCAAGATATCCTTTGATAAAGCCGGAAGTTATGCTGTAAATGTTAATGGTGCCGGATCAAAAATGATATCATTTACTGCAAATACTGCAGAGGTGTTTGACTTGTCTGCTAATGGAACTATAGATATTACTGATATTCCGTTAGGGACTACATATAAGGTTGAAGAGGCTATATCAGCTGAAGATATTGCGGCTGGGTATTCTAAGGTTGGTATAACGGACAATTATAATAAAAAGATCGAAACAGATAAACAAAAGGAAGACGTTGTTGTTACGAATAAATATGTCAAGCCTAAAAAAGGCAGACTTGAGCTTATCAAGACTATAAAAGGTGAGCTTACCAAAGAAGAGAGAGAAGGTAAATTAAGATTTACCATAACAGGTCCTGATGGGTATAATAAAACATTTAAGATTTCAGAAACCGATGCAGAGGGACTTAAGCTTCAGGCAGATGGAACCTATAAGCTTATTCTTAATGATCTTAAGGTTGGAACGTATAATGTTACAGAGACAACAGAGGATATAACCGGAAAGACGGTAACGGTTAAGTATTCTATCGGTACAGACAAGCTGCAGATGGGAAAAGCCGCTGCTGCGGAAGTGGGTGACGGTAAGACTACTACAGTTAATTTTGAAAATATTTATGCTGTTAAGGATGCCAAGGGTAAATTAAATATCAGGAAGATATTTGAAGGAGAAGCTCTCACTGCCGAGCAAAAAGCTAATATATCATTTACAGTAAGTAAAGATGGTAACGTAATAAAGACTATTAAGTTCAGTGAGCTTAATACCACAGGAGCTTACCTTATAGATGATATTCCTGTAGGTACATATGTAGTAACGGAAACAGGCTGTGACGTGACTGGAAAGAAACTTACGATAACTAATACAGTTACTGTAGATGGTATAGATACCAATGGCACAGGTGATAAAGTAACTGTTGATGTTCTGCCGAATGAACAATCCGGTGTCAAGCTTATTAATAAGTATGAGGAAGACAAATCCGAGGAAGCAACCACAACGCAGGAAGGCAGCAGCGAGCAGGTAACAACAGGACAACAGACTGCCAGTGAGCAGGTAACAACAGGACAGCAGGCAACGACAGGACAACAGACTGCCAGTGAGCAGGCAACAGAAAGCACTACATCTACTCAGCAGACTACAACATCTGAGGTTTCTGTTACAACGGAGAAGAAGACGGTAACCACTAAGAAGAAGACTACAACTGAGAGTGATGACGACGAAGACGATGAAGATGATGAGGAGGATAACGGAAAGGGCAATCTTTTGATCACCATCTTTGATGAAAAAACAGGAAGCGTTGTTCCGGGTGCCAAGATTGTTGTTACAAAGCCTAACGGCAATACTTCAAAATATACAACCAACAATGTGGGCCAGGTAAGCATTAAGAAGGCTGCTGTTGGTGATTATACAGTTACGGTGACAGAAGTACCGAAAGGATATACCGTAACAAAGAATGCGGAGGTGGATGTGGAGGTTGTTAAGAATAAGACAACCGTAGCAGAGGTTCGTATTGACAAGGAAGGCGAGGTTTCGGTAACTTCAAAGACTACACAATCTGCGACAAAGACCGGTGATTCTGTACCGGTAATTCCATTAGCGGCAGCATTTTTACTTGCCGTAGTAGGCTTGATAGTACTGTTTGTAAAGAGACAGGAGATATAATCAGGGTTGTTAAAAGTCTTTTTTAAGAAAAAACAATAGTCAGATTTTAATAAGTGAAAAACAAAAAGAGGATCGATGCATAATATGTATCGGTCCTCTTATATTGATCTGTATATTCTATCTAAGAAATACGTTCTGCCAGTCCTGATTGATATATCAAATAATTACAGTACATTAGATGCTTGCCAAAGTCTGTATGGCATCATCTTTGATTATAAGAGTAAAGTGTTCAGAGAAATAATACGGCATAGCATAATTGCCATTGATCTTAGTGCCGTATTCACTTAAAAGGTTGCAGGTCTTCTGATAGTTTTCCGTATCACCGTTTTTGTTATGGATAATAAGGTAATACAAATTGTCTATCGGACTTTTATAAAGAGAATTATCATCTTTATATATAGAAGAAACCATACTTGCCGCCTTGCTGATATCGTTAATATTCTGGAACGAGAATATACGATAGCTTATATTATTTGAAGGCTTTTTCTTGCTGCTTTTCTCTTTGTCTTTGGAAGCTAACTTGGAAGCGCTTTCTCTAAGTGATGCGGACAATGGTATGAAATTGGCATTATTGCCTGATTCATTCTGCTTCTTTGCCTGCTCAATATTCTCAACAATATTGGAAAGTGTATCTAGTAAAGAGCTGGTGGTATCGATCAATGAAAGCTCGTCATCAGAAGAATCAGTCTCACTATCTTCATTGTCCTCGTCATCAATCTCAATATCAGTATATTTTGAAAATCTTGCAAAGCGTGTGTCTAATTCTTCAGGATCTTCAACCTTTGTAATAATTAATATCAGACATTCCGGTGAGATGGGTATTGCTTCTATCATAAGAGGAATATCATTAGCCTCAAAGCCCAATTCCACTGAAGCCTGTTCCATCATATCACGGAAAAGCTCTTTGGCCTTGTCTGTACCATAAGCTAATTCATTGAGCATTAACTCTCTGTCTGCTAGATCTGCTTTATTCAAAGTACAGCGAATCTGATTCTCACTTAATCTTTCTAATTTCATAGAATCATCTCCTTTTGTATCTCTACTTCTATAATTAGTATATCGAATTCGCACAAAAAAATGATTAGATATAAATGGGTTTATCAAAAATCATTTTATATAGTTTATCATAAATTTTAAATAAGTAAAGAGTTTCATAAAAAATACATAAATATAAAAAAATATTTATATTCATAAATATTTATTCATAATAAAAATATTTTATATATTATTTTTTATAAAATATTCATTGAAAAATTTAGGCGAATGATGTATTATTTATACAGGTAGTTCGAAATACCGTGTATGTGGTATTCAACCACATACGTAATATCTAGCCGCTAGATCAGCTTATGCATCACGTAACGTAACAGGTTAATTATATGTTTTTTTAAGGGAGGAGAGTGATTCTGATTATAATAATATAGAAG
>CACWQH010000071.1 GCA_902762955.1 uncultured Lachnospiraceae bacterium | reverse complement strand
GGAACAATTATATCATGGGCTTTACTAAGCCTATTGAACAAAGATTTATTAAGTTATCAAGGTACATTTGATGTATCTAAAATATATTATACGAGGAGGGGTAATGCATACTGAGCAAAGCAAAACTACTTCCCGAAGATATCAAGGGTACCAATGTAGATGAACTGTTGTAGCAGAACGCAAAAAGCCACTTTCGTGAGAGAGTGGCTTTTCTTGTAGTTGTCATTCAGGATCTCTTTTTTCTTCTTCTACTCTTTAATCTGCGTCAAATTTTTACCCCAATTTTACCCCACTACTACCCCAATTTTACCCCATTTTTTCGGTTTGAAGCACTGTAAAGCACTCTGAAATGTACTTTCCGTGAAAAAGAAAAAATGCCGCGAAGCCTTATTTTACAAGGTTTCTCAGCATCTTTCGGATAAGAGGCGCCAACCAGATTTGAACTGGTGATAGAGGTGTTGCAGACCTTTGCCTTACCACTTGGCCATGGCGCCATTTATTGAGCTATCTGCTCAGCTCCCCGAGTAGGGCTCGAACCTACAACAACTCGGTTAACAGCCGAGTGCTCTACCATTGAGCTATCGAGGAATGAAAAAGATTCCTTTGGTGTTACCCAAACGGAGATGGAGGGATTTGAACCCTCGCGCCGCGCGAACGACCTACACCCTTAGCAGGGGCGCCTCTTCAGCCACTTGAGTACATCTCCAAATGCCTAAATCCTACCAAATATATGGTGCTATTAAGCTGTCGCGCTTCCATAAATCCAATTAATGAATTTAACACGCTTAAATATAATATCAGATAAACCGCTGTTTGTCAACTAAAACTTCATGTTATCCCTGACTATCTCGAGGCCTTATATTCTTCCACCGCAGTCTCATATAAATTGTTGCCTTCTGCATCTATAACCACTATAACCGGCAGCTCTTCAACACGCATCCTTCTTATCGCTTCTGTACCAAGGTCATCGTAAGCAATTACCTCGGATTCCTTTATACATTTTGATAAAAGTGCACCTGCACCGCCTACTGCTGCCATATAAACTGCCTTATTTTCCACAATTGCACCGACTACTGCCTCGCCTCTTTTACCCTTTCCTATCATACCCGAAAGACCTTTGCTAAGTAAAAGCGGTGTGTACTTATCCATTCTGGTGCTGGTTGTAGGACCGGCTGAACCGATTACCTGTCCCGGCTTCGCAGGTGTCGGGCCAAGATAATATATTACATTGTCCGTTATGTCAAAAGGAAGTATGCCTGCTTCAAATAATTTCTTTCCGTCATATTCTGCTGCCGCCGTATTTTTTTCCACAGCATCATTTATGCTGTCATACATCCTTTTGTGGGCAGCATCGCGCGCGCTATATATCGTTCCCGTAAGATATATATATTCGCCAGCCTTTAATTTTATGACTTCTTTTTTTGAAAATGGAACATTTATTATTTTTTTCTCTGAAATATTCTCTGAAATATTCTCTGAAATATTTTCTGCAATATTATCTGTCATTTTTTCCTCCGTCTTTTCAACGTTAATTATTTATTCTTTTTTATCACTTCAACAAAACATATCCTCTTAAGCTTAAATTATTGATGGTATTTCCATCCTCATAATAATAAAAACTTATTTTGGTTATTATAAGCTTTTTATCGCCGTAAATATACTCTCTTGCAGGCTTGTTTGAATAATCGAAATTATTTCTGTCATCGCTATTAGAGTTATAACCGTAATCGGTAAGTGCATCTTCAACTATCTCTTTTAAATTTACGTCAAATCCTGCGTTTACCTTTTGTGTATCCGGCTCGATTCTTAAAGTTTCACTCTTATAATCAACCTTATCATATATGTAGCTATCAAAAGTATACATCCTGGAGTAGCCTTCTATTTCAAAATCCGACTGCTCATAATTCGGATTTATATATGTTTCGTAGTAATAATAATCGTTCTCGTCATAACCTTTAGCTTCATTATAGTTCTTACGAAGCTCTTCTATATCTTCTTTACTATAATTTTTGTCGATATATTTTTTGCCGTATTTATTGCTGTCAATCTGATCATATGCACCGTATGCCGTCACATAATCATTTTTTTCGATAGCATTTTCCATACGTTTTTTCTGTGACGCAAAGCATATATATTCAATACTTGTAAATGGAACGATAATAGTAAATATATATATCAATATAGCCACAAATATCAGCTTTTCATAGCCTTTTCCGTAACCGACAGATCTATTTTTTTTCTTAAATCCTGCTATAAGCTTATCTATCGGCTCCCAGAGAAGATATATAATCTGTGCAATTATAAATACCACACCCATATATCTGTCTTCTGTCACACCATAAGCACTGATTCTCACGCCAACCGCATATATCTCAAGCAGCACCATGGGAATAAAACCATATTTAAAATACTTTATGATTTTATCATATATTCCAAGATTTCCTATTCCCTCGTTTTCAGAACCTATATCTGAATTACCCGAATTCTTGTAACCAGCCATTTCCTGTTCAGCTCTATTCAAATCTGCATCTGCATTTTCGCCATCCGCATCTATATAAGCATAAGCCATCGTAGATATAACAAATCCGAGACAGAACACTCCCGCGCAGATTCCAAACACCTCATTTTTAGGCACACTTGCCGTAAATAACATCTTTAAAATGTAAATGTAAATAATTGCCATAGCGATGATAAGCATCGGCATAAGAATATACTTTATAACTACTTTATAAAATTTTGACCTTTCTTCCTTCTTTGCCAGAACGCATATAAGTGCATATGGAAAATACAAAATTCCGGCAAGCAAAAGCTCAAACTTTGTCACAAATTCAAATATATCTATTCTAAAAATAAGGCTGTTAAATATACCGAGTATTATTACGATTCCTATGTTAAATATTATGAAAATAAATCCCCATTTTAAGAAATTAAGAACAACCGTATTGGCATATCTTTGAAATGAGAGGCCGCTGTTTTTTATGATCACATATATGCTTATTCCAAGCAAAAGCATAATATACAGAAAAAAGAATTTTGCATAGGTTTCAAGTGCAGCCTCACTTACCCATACATCAAGATTAAAGCCGAGTATGGTAAGTATAAAAGAGAGAAATACATTGACAACATACATGATAATTTTATTATTATTAAAAAGCGTCTCTATGAAAAAACTTCCACATGCATATATCAAGAAAAATCCTATTATCTGCTCGTATATATCCCATGAATTTGAGCTTGAATCCATTTCAGCAATCACAACAATACAAAGTAAAAACACTGCTATAATTGTTGAAATATATTTTAGAAATACATCTTTAATATCCGCCTTTTGTTCTTCAAAAAGTGATTTGATTTTTCCCATAGTCTTTTTCCTTCTTTTATATTTTCAACCTGACATATCACCGGTTGTTAAATTCCTATTTTTGTTAAAAACTCTTTCCTTATTATAACAGATATTTCAAAAAAATAAATCGCATATGAAGGATTTTTACCCTCATATGCGATTTTATAATTTATACTATTTAAAGAATTTCATTTCCTCCATAAGCTTGTCAGCATGCTCTTTTAATTCACTGGCCTCTCTGGCAAGTATTGTTACCGTATTATTTATATCCTCCATAGAAGCTGAAGTTTCTTCCGTGCTGGCTGCATTTTGCTCCGATATTGCGGATATATTGGTCATTGCATCTACTACCACAACTCTTGAATCGTTACATGCCGTAGCATTGTTGTTGATGCTGTCTACACCATTGACAGTATTCTGAATCTCACTTATAAGGCTCTGAATATTATTAACTGTTGTGGTAATAATGTCATACTGATATTTGTTAGTCTGAGCTACATCATCCGCAACATGAACAGTCTCTTCTGTCTGCATTAAAAGCTTATCCATCTCTTCCTTAATCTCATTTGCGGAATTAGCAGATTCAGTAGCAAGCTTACCGATTTCCTCGGCAACTACTACAAAACCTCGTCCTGCCTCTCCGGCTCTCGCAGCCTCAATAGAAGCATTAAGTGCAAGGAGATTAGTCTGAGTAGCAATTGAATCAATATCTGCTATCTTTGTGGAGATATTATTAACCGCCCTGCTTGTTCCGTCAATAACCTCCATTATCCTTTGAATTGCAGTCGCCATCTGATTGGTGGACTGTTCAAGTGCCTGAAGATCCTTTTCGGAGCTTCTTGAGTTAGTATTCATAATCTGTGCAGTTCTTGCAAGTCCGTTTGCATCATCTGTAACGCCTTCGATATTTCCGGATATGATATGTATACTTTCTGTTGCCTGCTGTATCTCATCTGCCTGCTGCGATGCTCCTGCCGAAATATCCTGAACTGCTGAAGATATACCATCCATAGTGGAAGTAATACTGTTTGCCCTATTGGCAACATCCGTTGAATCCTTATCCAATACACTTGCCGTCTCTCTTATGGATGCAACTATTGAGTCGAGCTTATTTATAACCGAATTGGTATTTAATACCATTGCACCGAACTCATCCTTACGATTTTGATATCCGTTTATCTGCTTAAATTCTCCGTTTGCAAGAAGCATAAGAGACTCATCCATGGCTTTAATAGGACCGTTTATTCCATTTCCGATAATTATTGAAATGATAATTGCTATAATTGAAAGAATTATACCTATAAGAAGCATCATACTGGTTGCTTTATTGGAAGCTGCCATAATAACGTTATATTCGGTTGAAACAACTATGGTCCAGCCTGATATCGGCTCTTTTATAAATGATGTAATTTTCTTTTTGCCATCGATTTTTTCAATAAAGGTTCCTCTTTCCTCTCCTGAACTTATTTTTTCAAATATCTTTTCACCACTCATATCGATTGAATCTTCAGGACCAAGTTCTTGAGCTGATGTGGCAACAACCATACCATCATTATCAACGATATATAAGGTCTGACCTTCTGTTGCCTCTGCAAGTAACAGATCATGCAAATGACCTATATTATAGTTACGTGTAAGTACACCTATAACGGTTGTTCCATCAGCATCATATATAGGAACTGCCGGAACAATAATTCTTGCTCCCGTTGTCTTACTGATTGAAACAGCTGAAAGATTTGGGTAACCCTTTATGGCAATCTGGAAATACTCTCTGTCAAAAATATTAGTAAAATCGCCCTTTGATCGTGCAAGGTTCTGACCGTCCTGACCGGTAATAACCGTTGAATTACCATCATCAAACTGAGTGTCTACAAACTGAAGCTGCGCTACAATTCTTTCAAATCTTTCCTCGTTTTCGGCATCCTTTACAAAATCTACCGTTGAGGCTGCCATCGCAACCTGCTGCATAACCTTTAAATTTGCATTCATCGTACTGTTAAAGTAGTTTTCAACATACTCAGCCTGCTTAAGGTTAAGCTTTTCCGCATCATCCTTAGCACTGTTTGATGAGCTAATAAAGCTTATGATTACCGCTATAGCAAGCGGTATAATACATATAGCCGCCATACTCATAATAAGTCTTGTCTTTGTGTTACTTAAAAAACCTCTTTTTCTGTCCATAAATACTCCCCCTATACTTTTATTTAATGATCTTAATCATTTTTGAAACTCAAAACTGAATTTCTTTATTTCTTTAAAATACTTTGATTTATAAAATTTTCGTCATATGACGATTTACATGACAGCACATATTTACAGCAACAGGAAGTCCTGCTATATGTGTTGCATATGTTTCTATATTAAGTGCAAGTGCCGTGGTCTTTCCTCCAAGACCTCCCGGACCTATACCCGTTTTGTTTATCTCCTCAAGTAATTCCTCTTCAAGCTTAGCTATATGTGGAAGCGGTGAATGTGAATCCGCCTTTCTTGTAAGTGCCTTTTTAGCCATCTTGGCTGCAAGCTCAAAATCTCCTCCTATGCCTACACCAACAACAACCGGCGGACATGAATTAGGACCTGCCTCCTTAACGGCTGATATTACAGCCTGCTTGACTCCATCTACACCATCGGCAGGCTTTAACATATAAACCTTACTCATATTTTCACTTCCAAAGCCCTTAGGTGCAATTGTTATCTCCAGACTATCTCCCGGAACAATATCATAATGTATAATCGCAGGAGTATTATCATTGGTATTAACTCGTAAAAGCGGATCACCTACAACGGATTTTCTAAGATATCCTTCTGTATATCCCTGTCTTACACCTTCATTTATTGCATCAGTAAGACTACCGCCTTCTATATGAACCTCCTGCCCGACATTAACAAAAAAAACAGCCATACCGGTATCCTGACATATAGGAATTTTATCCTCCTTTGCAATCTCAAGATTATCCATAAGCTGTCCGAGAATCTTTCTTCCAAGCTTGCCGTCTTCTTCCTCACAAGCTTTTTTAAGTGCACATTCCATATCCTCCGCGAGATACAAATTCGCACTTATACACATTTCCTTAACTGCTTCAGTAATTTTTTCAACATTTATCTCTCTCATCCAAACATCCTCTTGCCTCAAATTAAACTCATACTCCCATTATATCATTTTTCACACCACTGTCAAACTCAGGTTTGTCGCATAATAGTGGGTATCCGTACCACTGCTTATATATGACTTCATGCTTTTTTAGGTTTTCTAAAGCGAAAAGTATATGAAAAGGCTGATAC
>CACWQH010000070.1 GCA_902762955.1 uncultured Lachnospiraceae bacterium | reverse complement strand
TATACTGGCTTTTTAGGGGGTTATCACTATTTTTTTGAAAATCCCTTTAAAATAAAAGATTTATATAGAAAAAAAGGAGTGTCAACTTGACACTACCAACAGATGAAAGGAGGAAAAATTATGAAGACATGGAAAAGAAGCTTTAAAATGCTTTCGTATAATTTTTCCTCTGTTATATTGTTTGAGGTTATATATAAGCTGCTATCGGCAGCAGTACTTGTACCGGCAATTTATGCGACGATAAATTATTCCATAAAGCTTGCCGGTATTAATTTTCTGTCGTTCAGGACAATAAAAAAATATCTTATGGCACCGACTACCTATGTTGCCGTTCTTATTGTACTGGTGCTTTTGTCCATATATTTTCTTGTAAATATATCAGGTATAGTTTATGCCATGGAGGCATCACACAGAAAGATAAAAATCAATGCCTTACAGCTTCTTATCAAGGCGATTGTCAATGCACTGAGACTTTTAAGATTTAAAAATTTATTGGTAATGGTTGATGTGCTTTTGATACTTCCACTAGTGTATTCATCTATCATTTTTTCTTCGATTTTTGAGCTGAAATTTCCTGAGTATTTTTATAATTTGATTGAAAGATATAAGACATCTTTTATCATGATATGTATTGCATATCTTTTGCTTTGCATTATATCTATGTTTAAGCTTTTAACCATTAATTTTTACGGTATATACAGAACAGATTATAAAACCTCTGCTAAGCTTAGTCGTGAGACAGTGAAAAAGCATTTTGTAAAAATAATAGGCGGAATGGTTTTATATAATATCATTATCGCAGTGATTATGATTTTCCTTGAAGGTATAATGGCGAGCGGATTTGCTTTGGTGCTTTCCAAAATAATATCTTATAAGCGTATGAGGTTCTTGTTCAGCTCATTTGTAAATGCTGCAATACTGATTATATATATGATATTTGTAATTATATCCACGCCGCTTATCTACTCGTATATCTGCTCATGCTTTTATGATATAGAGGGTGATCCATTTTATGATGAGTACAGGAGATTTAAAAGAAGAAGAGAAGAAAAGTACAGAAAGAGAATCAAGAAGGACGGTTTATACAGCAGCTTTGTTGTTAAAAATAAAAAGAAAAACAGAATTGCAACAATAGCAATTATTGTAGCGTGTGTTTTGATAAACAGTTTATATATTTACTTAAGTATGAGCAACAAAATAAGTCTCAATGTTGCATATGCCAACAGTGCCGAGGTAACGGCTCACAGAGGAGATTCACACCATGCTCCGGAAAATACCATGTCAGCCTTCAGACTGGCTGTTGAAAACCAGGCAGATTCGATAGAGTTTGATGTAAGACAGACCAAGGATGGGGAGTATGTTGTAATCCATGACGAAAGTTTAAAGAGAACTACCGGAGTAGATAAAAAGGTTGGAGAGGTTACACTTGATTATATTAAAACTCTTGACGCCGGCAGCTCATTTTCGGAAGAATTTGCAGGAGAACAGATTCCTACTCTAAGAGAGGCTTTGGAATATTTCAAGGAAGAAGATGTGTCAATAAATGTAGAACTTAAGCCTGCAGATACTGACAGGACAGATTATGTAGAGGGTATAATCAGCATGCTCGAGGAGTATGATTATCTTGATGATTGTGTGATAGCTTCTGCAGATTATGCGTCGCTAAAAAAAGTAAAAGAAATTAATCCGGATATAGAAACGGTATATATTATGTACGTGGCATATGGTAATATAGGTGAAATGGAATACGTGGATGCGTTCAGTGTTCAAAACAGCTTTATCACAATGAGACTCGTAAGAAATGTTCACAAAAACGGTAAGAAAATATATGCCTGGACTGTAGACAGAGAAAGCAGAATAATGGATCTTATTCTGCTTGATGTGGACGTTATAATAACCAATAATCCTTATAAAACTAAGGATATAATTTATAATGCCAATGACAGCCTTTTGTCAGACTTCTTCAGAAGACTGCTTAAGGAGTATTAGCATTAAAGAATACCGGTACATTTGTTATTGATTCTGCATCATCTGTTCTTTGACATAATTGTATATATTACGGCTTGTTTCGGCGTTGTAATGAAGACCGTCGCGGGTTGTATATCCAATTACCTTTAAGTAGGAATTGGCGTCAATTGTCTTAACACCTGAACCGATAAGGTCGCTTTGCATATTGATATTAAAATCATCTATAACTTCATTTGTTACAGTGTATCCGTTGCTTGCACAAAGCTCATCATCAACCGGATTTATAAGCATATAATAAATATCTGCATTTGTACGGCTTCTAAGGTCAAGGAGCAATTCCTTGTATCTTCTTGTGCCTGAAAAAACATCATTTACTCCAAGCCCGATAACGATTTTTGTATTTTCATCAGACATGCTGACTATCTCGTCCATGTGACTTGACAGGAACTTGTAGCCGACTCCGTTCTCTGCAATAAATGTATCGTCGGACTCTGCATAGGAGGACATCTGTACATATCTCGAATCCCCCACAAAGATATAGGTTTCATACTCGTTAGTCTTCTCGGAATGCTGTGGTTGAACCGGTGTCGGACTAAATGCCTCTGTGGTTTGGGCAGTGGTTTTCGGAGCCTCGGTTGTAGTTATTTCTTCCGTTGTCTCGGCTTCGGTTTTTTTGGATATACTGTTATCTTCGGTTGTTACATACATCTCGGTCGTTGTTTCCGTTTCTTCCGTATCTTCAGTTGTTTCGGTGCTTTCTTCTGTAGTCTTTTTTGCATCCGTGGAGGTGGCAGTTTCGATAAATGTATCGCCACGGTCAGCTTTTTGTCGTTCTGAAAGAATAAGTCCGCTTACATGTATAAGCAAAAAAAACAAAAATCCCCAAAAGCATAATTTAGTTACAAATTTCATAATCTAACTCCATTAAAAAATAGCTGTAAAACAGTTTAAATATTATAATATATTTCCAAAATCCTTGCAACTATAATTGCCTGCTTGCGATATATTTGTAAATGAGATAATATATAAAGGCAGTGTTTAATCAAAAACAGTGGCAAAATCAGAAAATGAGGAAATAAAAATGATAATAAAAAGAGCAAAGAACCTATCGGGAGAGATAAATATTCCGGGAGACAAATCCATATCACATAGAAGTGTAATGCTTGGCTCCCTTGCAAAGGGCGATACTGTTGTTCATGGATTTTTGCAGGGAGCAGACTGCTTATCCTCCATTAGCTGTTTTAAGGCTATGGGTATAGATATAGAAAATGAAAATGATAAGGTTATCATTCACGGAAGAGGCTTGCGTGGATTGAAAAAGCCTGACAGCATTCTTGATGTGGGTAACAGCGGAACTACGATAAGGCTCATGTCCGGTATACTTGCCGCACAAGGCTTTGATGTGGAGGTTGACGGAGATGCTTCGATAAGAAAGAGACCTATGGGAAGGATTATGACACCTCTTTCACTTATGGGTGCGGATATAAAAAGTAAAAATAATAATGGTTGTGCTCCGCTTTTGATAAGCGGCAGAAGCCTGAAGGGTATACATTACGATTCGCCGGTGGCATCGGCACAGGTAAAATCCGGAGTTTTATTTGCAGGCCTTTATGCAGAGGACGAAACTTCGGTAACAGAGCCTTATGTAAGCAGGAATCATACTGAACTTATGCTTAAGGATTTCGGGGCAGATATCATAACTTCAGGAAAAACGGTAACGGTAAAACCGGCAGAGGAATTATATGCAAGACGCATAGATGTGCCGGGAGATATATCTTCAGCAGCTTATTTTATAGCAGCAGGACTGATAACTGAAGGTTCTTTACTTACAATTAAAAATGTGGGAATTAATCCTACCAGGGACGGCATGATAGAGGTATGCCGTATGATGGGCGCCGATATGGATGTGGATGAAATAGATAACGGCTCTGCAGAACCGGTAGCAGATATAACGGTAAGAACCTCATCACTTGTAGGCTGTACCATAGGTGGAGAGCTTATACCGAGACTTATAGACGAGATACCTGCCATAGCAATTATGGCATGCTTCGCTGACGGACAGACTGTTATCAAGGATGCGGCAGAGCTTAAGGTAAAGGAAACCAACCGTATAGATACCATAGTTAATAACCTTAAGGCCATGGGTGCAGATATAGAAGCAACAGAGGACGGCATGATTATAAATGGCGGCAGGGCTCTTCACGGTGCCGTAATCGACAGTAAGCTTGACCACAGGATAGCAATGAGCTTTGCAATCGCCGGACTTAACGCAGACGGTGAGACGGAAATAGTAGGAAGCGAGTGCGTCGATATTTCTTTTCCGGGATTCTTTGAAAAGTTAAACATTTTCTGCAAATAGATGTGAAAAAGTGAAAGGCATCTTGTCACATTTATATGTGTTACGACTGTATATAAAAATGTACACGCATGGCACGTGTTACTTAACGCCATGCTTAGCACATTTTTATATACAGTCTTTTTTGTTATGATTTTTGTGACAAGATGCCTTTCACTCTTTCTCATCTGTTGCACTTGAGAAGATAAAGAAATTATGATAAAATGACAACATCAAAAATAAGGAGGCGGAAAATGGTTATAACGGATGATATTAAGTATGTAGGTGTGAATGATCATCAGATAGATTTGTTTGAAGGTCAGTATATCGTACCAAACGGTATGGCATATAATTCTTATGTTATACTTGATGAAAAGATTACAGTTATGGATACCGTGGATGTTCATTTTACGGATGAGTGGCTTGGTAATATTAAAAATGTACTTGGAGATAAGAAGCCGGATTATCTTGTTGTACAGCATGTGGAACCGGATCATTCGGCAAGCATCGCAGCCTTTATCAGGGAGTATCCGGATGTTACGGTTGTGGCAAATGCCAAGGCATTTGAGATGATTAACAATTTTTACAGAATAGATTTTGGAGATAAGAAGCTGGTTGTAAAAGATGGTGGGGAGCTTTCAACAGGAGCACATACGCTTAAATTTGTATTTGCGATTATGGTTCACTGGCCGGAGGTTATGTTTACATATGACAGCAAGGACAAGGTGCTTTTTTCAGCAGATGCATTTGGCAAGTTCGGAGCGCTTGACGTAGAGGAAGAGTGGGACTGCGAAGCAAGACGCTACTATATCGGTATAGTCGGAAAGTTTGGTATGCAGGTTCAAAATGTGCTTAAGAAGGCAGCAGAGCTTGATATACAAACTATATGTCCTCTGCATGGACCGGTTCTTAAGGCACCTCTTGAACACTATCTTGAACAGTATAATACCTGGTCCTCCTATGGTGTTGAATCAGAGGGCGTTATGATTGCATATACCTCTGTATATGGAAATACTAAAAAAGCTGTAGAGCTTCTCGCAAAGGAACTCGAAGAGCTTGGATGTCCGAAGGTTGCAGTAAATGATCTTGCCAGAGAAGATATGGCAGAATGTGTTGAGGATGCATTCAGATATGGTAAGATAGTTCTTGCGACTACTACATATAACGGAAGTATCTTCCCATTTATGAGAGAATTCATAGAGCATCTTACGGAAAGAAACTTCCAGAAAAAGACAGTTGGTCTTATCGAGAATGGTTCATGGGGACCTATGGCTGCCAAGATTATGAAGGACAAGCTTGCAAACAGCAAAGACATAACATGGACTGAAAACAATGTAAGAATATTATCATCAGTAAGTGATGAGAATATAGAGCAAATCAAGGCACTTGCCAAAGAATTGATGTAGCATTTTAATGCTTTTGGGAGACGGCATTAACACGAGATGCATTATAAGAATGTATGATGCAGACAAAACAATACTATATTAAGGAGTAAAAAAATGGCAAAGAATTTATTTGATTTAACAGACAGAGTAGCAATCGTTACAGGATGCTCAACAGGACTTGGTGTACAGATGGCAAAGGCACTTGCCAATCAGGGCTGTAACATAGTTGCAGTAGCCAGACGTCAGAATCTTCTCGAAGAAGTATGTGCTGAAATAGAAAAGGATTACGGTGTTAAGACTTTTGTATGCAAATGTGATATCACTGATACCGAAGCAGTTGAGGCAGCAGTAGATGCAGTACTTGAGAAGTTCGGTCGTATCGATATCCTTATCAACAACGCAGGTACAGGTGCAGTTGCTCCTGCAGAGGATATCACAGATGACCAGTTATTTAATGAGTTAAATATCGACCTTGGTGGTACATTTAAGTTTGCACGTGCATGTGCTAAGAAGGCAATGATACCTGCAAAGTTCGGACGTGTGATAAACATAGCTTCGATGTATGGACTTGTAGGTAACAAGGTAGCACCTGCATCACCATATCATGCAGCAAAGGGTGGCGTTGTAAACCTTACAAGAGCACTTGCAGCAGAGTGGGGCAAGTACGGAATCACCGTAAATGCAATCTGCCCCGGATACTTCTATTCACCACTTACCAAGGAAACTCTTGACAGTGATTTCTTCCAGGCAAATGCAAAGACTATGATACCTATGGAAAGATATGGAAATGATGGTGAGCTTGATACTACAGCAGTATTTTTAGCATCACCTACAACTACCTATGTAACAGGTGTAGCACTTCCTGTTGATGGTGGATATACATGCATGTAAAGGATGCTATAGGAAAATCAAGCAGTTGCGAAGCAACTATTTGAATTTTCCTGCATCCTTTAACGAGCAAGCCGTCTGCGTAAGCAGACAAGTGAGTGCCGTAAGGCATGTGCTTGCGAGTTAAGAATTAGCTTAACGAGCGAACAGCCTGCGAAAGCAGGCTGTTTTTTATGAAAATAAAAACAACCTTGACTTTTATAAAAACAGAGTATAAAATAAAAAATACTATCCATATAGTGTACTATCTAAATAGATAAAAAGTCGGAGGTGCCAATGATAAATAAGAACAACTATAATAATGTGCAAGGTTATAAACGCATAACTATTAGAATTGTCATAAGTATGACAGTTTTTATATGTGC
>CACWQH010000069.1 GCA_902762955.1 uncultured Lachnospiraceae bacterium | reverse complement strand
TTTTAGTACCATAAAAGTGTAGTTGTTAGAGAGTAATTAACTCTGACATCTGCACTTATTTTATTATAATAAGGGGAGTAATTGGTCTGACGTGGCTCTTTTTGGATCATAGCATCCGTCACAAAAACCGTTAACCAACCCCTTATTATAAGCATTCGATTAAGCAGGTAGGGATCAGCTCCCGCGTAACCAACTAAACTGAATGGTAATAAGTGCGGCTGGAACAATTACTATTATCAGTTCAAGGAGGTATCAGATGATAAGCGTTGGAGTTGATGTATCTAAAGGGAAAAGTACAGTCTGTATTCTTAAGCCCTATGGGGAGATAGTGTGCAGTCCTTTCGAGGTACAGCATGAAGAAGGAGAAATGGAAGCCTTTGCGGATTTGTTGTCGAAACTGGATGGTGAGATACGAGTTGTAATGGAGGCAACTGGCATTTATCATTTGCCAGTGTTAACATTCCTTAACGATAAGGGTTACTTCGTGTCCGTTATCAATCCATTTGCAATGAAGAAGTATGCAAAAGACAACAGTATCAGAGGAGCTAAAACTGACAAGTTGGATTCAATGATGATTGCGAATTATGGTGTTGAAAAATGGTATAAGCTCAAGAAATATGAAGGAGATGAAGAAACATACGCTGAACTTAAACTACTGGGACGTAGGTATCGGCATTATATGGAGCTTCATGTCAAAGCCTTGCAGGAACTAACTCACATTTTGGACTATGTTATGCCTGGCATTAAAAAGATGTTTAATAGTTGGAATGAAGCTAATGGCAAAGATAAGCTTAGTGATTTTGTTGAAAAGTTTTGGCATTTCGATTTGATTACATCAATGAACCTTGAAGAATTCACAGAGGAATACTTGAGCTGGGCTAAGGAAAAGAAATACCACCGCAGCAGATCTAAGGCTGAAGCAGTCTACGAACTGGCATGCAATGGTATTCCTACACTGTCTTCCAATACCCCATCGACCAAAATGTTAGTAGAGGAAGCCGTATCAGTTTTGAGAGCTGTGGATAGCTCTCTGGCACTCATTTTAGCACGAATGCAGGCTCTTGCGAAGTCCCTGCCTGAATATTCTACAGTTCGAGAAATGGGAGGCGTCGGAGATGTTCTCGCACCAAAGCTCATTGCAGAAATCGGCGATGTAAGAAGGCTTCATAATGCCAAAGCGCTTATTGCATGGGCTGGAATTGATCCGCCACCATACGAGTCAGGGCAGTTTGTTGGCTCTAAGCGAAAGATAACAAAACGGGGTTCTTCAACTTTAAGGAAGGTCGGGTACGAGGTTATGCGAGTTCTTAAAAGCCATCCGGCACCGAAAGATGACGCGGTATATAACTATATCCTGAAGAAGGAGTCTGAAGGAAAAAGCAAAAAGCACGCGAAAATAGCAGGATTGAATAAGTTCTTACGGATATACTATGCCCGGGTAATCGAAGTTTATCAATGATGGATAATACCAGCCTTTTTGGTGTGCGTAAAAATGTAACATAAAAAACTATTTAAAACCTGCTCAAAAGTACTTGACTTTTGTTAGCAGGTTTTTATGCCTTAAATGTACCGTGTTCAAAGCTTTTGTTAAGCGACGTTACTCCGACATTCATGGCAGCCTTTCTTTATCTTGGAGCAGGTGTCGGGGTTGGAATAATGTATTTTTTTCATTTTAAGAAAGAACCAAAAGATGAAAGACTTCAAAAGAAGGATTTGCCGTACACATTTGCTATGGTGGTTTTGGATATTATCGCACCGATACTTCTGATGTTCGGAGTCAGATTGGGAACTGCTGCAAATGCTTCCTTACTCGGAAATTTTGAAATTGTGGCGACAACTATCATAGCATTTATGATATTTAAAGAAAAGGTTTCTAAGAGACTTTGGGGAGCGATTGGTCTTGTTACTCTTTCAAGTATAATTTTATCATTTGCAGGAAACGGAAGTTTTGATTTTTCGGTTGGCTCTGTATTTGTTTTGGGAGCTACGGTATGCTGGGGCTTTGAGAATAATTGCACGAGAAGTATATCGGAAAAAAGTACATATCAGATAGTTACGATAAAGGGTATATGTTCGGGAATGGGGTCTCTTATAGTTGCAGCTATTATGAAAGAAACATTTCCAAATGCGGCAAATATATTAATGGTGATGTTGCTTGGATTTGTAGCATACGGATTGAGCATTTTTACATATATCAGGGCACAGAAGACACTTGGTGCGGCGAAGACAAGTGCCTATTATGCAGTTGCACCTTTTATTGGAGTATTTCTTTCATTAATTTTCTTGAGAGAAAGAATAACTATAAGCTTTATCATAGCACTGTCCATAATGATCTTTGCTACTGTGGTAATTATATATGATACGTTGGCTCACAGCCATAAGCATGCTCATACACATGTTGTGACGCATACGCATGACGGTACGACTCATACTCATACGATAGAGCATACGCATAATCATGTGCACGTATTGAGTAAGGGAAAGCACGACCACACTCACTCGCTTTCGGAGTTGGAAAAGTATTTAAATCATAGAACGGTTTAGGAATGTTAGTAAAAATCTAAAAAAGTGTAATAAAACATGATAAAAAAATCTAAAAAAGGTGTAATATACTATTGATAAAAAATCTGAAAAATGTTATCTTTCATCGGGGAAAAACTATACACTTAAATCCTTACGTAAATATATAACACGCTTTGGTGAATTTACTGATGTTCCATATGTTATTCATCAGGGAGATTTGAAGGTTGAGGATGGAATAAAGTATATTCCTATATATATGACACAATTTTTGTAATTGGATATATCACATATTGAAAAACAGATCAAAGATAAGTATTAATAGCTAAGCAAATCAACAATCTGTTCAATCAGACTATTAATCATCGCATCATAGTTGTCTGTGATAAAATGCGTGAATATGCGGAGGCTTTTGCTTATTATGATTACGGTGATGAAGAAATCGGTATGGTTCCTTACTATCCGGGATATCCTGACAGGACAAGGCTGATTAATTACCTCGTGGCAATGATAAGCGTTGCAAATGATTACAATGCTGTATATGCCACTTCCGAAAGAAAAGAAGGAGTATCAGGGGCAGGGATTTATGAGACCATTGGTTGAAAATGCGATTGAATTGGCGGATAAGAAGCATATACCGGTCATTCTTTCTACAGATGCTAAGCTTAAGAAGGATAAGTATGAGCATCTTGGACTTAGTCTTGTCAATATAAGGAAGCTTGGAGAGAAAAGCTTTATGTATGATTTGGTTAGAGAAAATAAATGAGATAGATCTTGCAAAATAAAGCATACCATGGATTTGTCGTATGATAAATTAATGGTATGTTTTTTTGTTTTGTAAAAACGTGGATTTTATGTTATTATAAGTTAGTTAAAACTAACAAATGTCGTAAAAAATAAAATAAACTCTTAAATACAGGAGGTGGAACCCGATGTTGGTTACATTGCTTTTAACACTTGGAATGATGGTTTTGTTTGTTTTGATGATGATTGTTGCATCATATTTTATGCCTGTGGCTAAAATGGCGGAATTCTTTCCTGAAGATATACAGGAGAGGCTTAAGCCGCGAATTGAAAATTTAACCATGACAAAAAAGCGTGTTGTGGGGATTATACTGTTTTCCCTGATAATGATAGCGATGCTTGGGATATTTGTATATGCAGGAATTGACGGAATTCATAACGGATTTAGCTACGGTCAGTTTCTTATAAGATATCTTGTTATCGGAATCGGTATCAAGCTTTTTGACATTATCGGCTTTGATTGGTTTGTAATGACTAAGACACATTTCTTCCAGCATTTCCTTCCAGAGACAGAAGGGTGCGAGGGGTGGCACAGCTTTGGATATAATCGTATGCAGCAGCTCGGACAAATCATTATGATTTTGATATGCTGTCCGATATCAGCATTGATTTTTTATCTTATAGGAAGATAAATAAATTGAAGAGAGTAAGGAGTTTTCAGAATGAAAAAATTAAAAGGATTAAGTGAGCAACAGATTGAAGAGATATCTCATCAGGTATCCGATGCATTTTATGACTATAAGTATAACGATGAAGATGAGGGGTTGATTAAATATATTCATTCAAGAGAGAATATGTTTATCTATATGAATGCCATCGTTAAGGCTGCATATAAGAGCGGACTGCTTTATACCACATCCGATAAACATGAAGGTTATCTTATGCTTTCAGGAGAGGGCTTTGGAAGAGTTGGATTTTTCGATGGCTTGAAGATGATATCAGCAGAGAAAAAAGCTCTTGGCGGATTTGGGAAAATGAAAAGCTTTATAAAGGCCTGCTTTGCTGAAGGAAGTACCATAGAAACAAGGATGAGAAAGGCTAAAAAGAAGTTTATCAGGATAGAAATGCTGGTAGTACGACCTGAGTATCAGGGACAGGGATTCATGAGGAAAATTCTTAATGATGTATTCAAATATTCGGATAAAAAGAATCTTCCCGTTATACTTGATACTGATGATAAGGATAAATGTGCAAGATACGAGCATCTTGGCATGAAGATAGATCGTGTAAGAAACTGCGGTGATAAATTCCATATGTATGACCTCATAAGAGATATAGGTGAAAAGAAAAATATTTCGGGAGTACCTGAAACCATGATTCAAACTCTTTATGCAAGAGCGAAGGAATCAAAAAAGAAAAAGCATTTTATCTATGATGAGCAGGCTATAGACATAGTATCAAAGCTTGACTATGATTTTACAAAGGCTGACAAGGATATGAAAATGAGCTCCGGCGTAATTGCAAGAACCATAATGCTGGATAAGATGGTTAAAGAATATATATCAAAGCATCAGGAGGCTACTGTTATAAATATAGCCTGTGGTATGGACACAAGAGTTTACAGAGTGGACAATGCGAAGATAAGATGGTACAACATAGATTTGCCGGAAACCATAAATATAAGAAAGAGATTTTTGGATGAAGAAGGCAGGATAAAAATGATAGCCTGTTCTGCGATGGACGAAAAGTGGGCGGATGAGATAGGAACAGTCGAAGGTGATGTTCTGGTTGTGATCGAGGGACTTACGATGTATCTGTCGGAGCCTGATGTGAAGAAAATCCTTGATATTATTTCGGGACATTTCAGTAATAATAATGTGACACTTTTTATAGAGTTTATGTCTCCGTTTGTTGTTAAGAGAATAAAGGAAAAATCGATAGATCAAAGCGGTGCCAAGTTTACCTGGGGTGCTTCATCCGGAAAGGAGATAGCTGCTCTTTCGGAAAAAATAAGCTTTGTAGAGGATAGAAGCCTTGTGGAAGGAATGGAAGTAATGTATCCTGTATATAAGGTGATTGGCAAAATTAAACCGGTAAGAAATATATCAAATAAAATTGCCGTGCTCAGAAAATAGAATAATCAGATTAATTTTACTTATGCGAAAGCTTCGGATTTAAGATTGATTAATAATCCGGAGCTTTTTATAATGATTGTATAATGAAAGAATTATCAGGAAGGTATGATAAAATATAGGGGCAGGAGCTTGACGATAGGACAAGATTTATGGCGATACTTTAAACGCTTCTTGGTTGTCAGGGAATTGATGAGTTTAAGGCTATGATTCCTGCGGCTCTTAACTTTGGCGTTACACCGGTTGAGGTTAAAGAGATAGTTTATCAGGCTGTGGCATATCTTGGTATACCGGATATGTTCTCAGCATTTGGAGATTAGAAAGCTGCTTGAAAATGTTGCAAAAACATTCGAATAAAAAAGGAATTATGGAGGAAGATAAAATGAAATATGACAATAGAGAAGAATTTGAAAAGGTTGATGCCGATACCTATAATGCGTTGTAGAGTGATTATTGATTCATGTGAGAAAGCTTACTCTTAATGGGACAAGGCTCACGCAGCGTGACACACTATGATAAATGCACCAAAATTCAAAGTTTTGGTGCATTATTTTGTTGTGCAAAGATGATTTTTTCATTTTCATTTTTCAAAAAAGGTACTAATTTGGTACGCTAGGATAATGGAGCCGTTAATTCATCTATCTTAACACCGAGTATGCTGGCAATCTTCATAAGCGTTGCTATATCCGGCTTTCTTACGCCTGTTTCCCATCTATGAATGGTCGGGGGCGTGACATTTAAAAGCTCGGCAAATTCATTTCTGCTCATGCCACGCTCTTCCCTGTATTTTTGTATTCTCATACCGACGTAGCCTTCGCCTGAATACTCTTTGGCAGCCATCTCATCTGTAATATCCGAAACGGGAAAGCGAAGGTTGTCAATTGCCTTAGCAATGGCTTTTTTGGTGACAGGCTTTAATAAAAATGTGCTGGCATTGGTTTCATAGCTTTCCAGCGCATATTTTTCATAGCCTGTTATATATATGATGTTGGTTCTTGGATATTTATCAAGTACCGTCTTTGCAAGTTTGATTCCGTTAGCTTGCGGTATATCTATATCCATAAATATAATGTCGAATCTGGTATCGTTGCATAATTCTACTATTTCACTTGATCTGTGGGCTCCGGTTATAGTGGCGTTCGGAAGAAGTTCATTAAGGTCAAGTATGATTCCGTCAACTATTGATTTGTGGTCATCTGCTACGAGTATTTTCATAGGATTCTCCCTTCTTGACTGTTATTGTTCTTCATTTCAACTGATGTATTCAAGAGTGCTGTTTTGTATCTTTACTGTCTTTGACAGGTATAATGATATCTGCCGTTGTACCATTTGGCGTAATATTAACTTCAAGTCTTCCGTCACAAAGAAGCTCAAGCCGTTTTCTTGTATTAGATATTCCTATCGCAAGGCGGCCGGATTCATTTTTGACTGTATTGGATGATGTTATATTTTTAGCTTCTCCTGTCTGGTCTGATCCGGTTATGTGTGTGCCTTTTCCACTATCGACGGTGCGTATAACAAAACAGTTATCCTTGCGAAATGAACTTATTGTTATCGTTCCCCCGTCCTCATCTATCCCATGTCTGACCGCATTCTCAATAATCGGCTCAAGACTGAGCTGTGGAATCCGGAAATCAGTTTCCCTAAGGTCATATACTATATTGATATCCCTTGTCCTGTCGGCTTCAGCTAAGGAAAGGAATGCCTTAACGTTATCAATTTCTGCCTCAAAGGATATCATGTCATCTGATTCAATGTTTCTAAAATGTGCTTTCAGATAATCGGAAAAATCATCTATGGTCTCAATAGCCCGTTCTTTATCTGTTCTTATAAGAGTTCTAATTATATTGACTGAATTGTATATGAAATGGGGCTGTATCCGGCTTCTAAGAAGCTCCATTCTGTCATCTGTAATCTGTTTCTCTTTTTCCAGCATTTGTTCATAAAGCTCCTGCTTATATATGGAGGTCAGGTATATATAATAGGTCAGAACGCATAGTGATGTGACCGGAGTGACAAATCCGCTTAAAATATCCCTGCTTTCTAAAAAAGCGATGCTAAATGAGAGTATTACGATAGTTGATATGATTATGCTTAAGTTAAGATTCTTTTTCTTAAAATGATGTATTGAAAGGACAAATAATGAAAGCACATATATTAACTGGACAATATATACGGAATCTGAAAGAGGAGTCGCCTGCCATCTGTTTTTCTCGTCTATCCAGAATACAAATCTTGCACCGAAGGCAGCCGGTACAAAGAGCAATGCGTTAATTACAGCGGGGATAGTGAACAATATATGGTTCCTTCTTCCGGGAAGGATTATGATAATCTCTAACAGGATTATAAATGGGCGGATAATATACATTGCCGTGTCAGCAATAAGTCTAATATATATCAGGTCATTAAGGTCCAAAGCTTCCGGCATATAGCGGGTTAATCCCTGAGTCATTGCATCAAGATACTCAAATATACTGATTATGAATATAAGAATAACCGCTATATTAAAGTACTTAGAGGATGGTATGGAAAGTCCTCTGTTAGTGAACATGGTGGCAGCAAGGACAACTAATATAATTAAGGTTATATAGTTTGTGATCAGATAATCTGCAATCATCAGGAAAACCTCTTTTTAATCCATCTTTTTGATTATGGTATCATTTTTTGTTTTGACTTTCAATGTCTGTTAATTCTTTTTTATTTCCAGAATGGAAATGGAATTTTTGTGGGGGGGGTAGTAAAATAAAATATATTTATGACTGTTTAACCCATTCAACATATGATACGGAGACTGTCAGTTATAAAGGCTTTGTATCAGACACCCTACATAATATATTCTAATAGGAAGGATGATTGTATTATGAAACAGAAAAGAAAAACAGGAAGAAAGCTGCTCGCCTTTTTGCTCACGCTGGCGATGTTCGTTGGGCTGATTCCGGGAATGAGCTTGACGGCGTATGCGGCAGGAGGTGGCATCGAAGTCACGAAGGCCAACGTGATATGCCAGCAGTATTCCTATTTTGATGCAGGCAGTTATAGTGGTGGTGGGTACGATACCCCTCCCGTAGATATCACAAATATCACACTGGCTGAAGCACAGGCTTTCGGAACCGCTGTCAACTGCCCGACTACTTACTGGGTAGTAGTCTATGCCAAGGATGGAGATAACCTTAAGTGGACATCAAATGGTAAAACTGGAGAACAGACAT
>CACWQH010000068.1 GCA_902762955.1 uncultured Lachnospiraceae bacterium | reverse complement strand
CTCTATCTATTACAGAATGATTATCCAATAGGACAGCAGATGAATCAATATGGATAATTGATTTCTACCTACTTCTTTAGCATACTAGGGTGGAAGTGGTACAGGAAGTATAGCAACTCCTAATTCTGGTCAAGGTTTTTCTCCAAATGGTTATAATCCTCAACCAGGCGAAAGAACATTGAATGGATATGTAAAAAATAACGCAAGTCCAGAAGTATCATTACATACGAATTCAGCAGGGTTTAATAATAACAATGGTATTGTTGGAGGAGATTTTAAAAGATTTGGCGCAGAATCTCATGGTGGTGTTTCACCTCATGTACATCAACCTCAAAGAAATGTAGCACCTAATGGAAATATATATGGAACAGTTGGAACAAAGACAGCTAATGGAGGAGTTACATTGCCTACAGAAAAGGATATAAAACAGTTATATGAGTATATTGTTAATGGAAAGTATCACTAGGAGGTATATAGATTCATGAGTGGACAAAAAGATTTTTTTAATGAATTAAAAATAATTCAAGATGTTGTTGTTAATGTTATGCTATCAAACGAAAGCAAATATAATGATACTGAGGATTTATTGATTGATACTACATATGAAACAATATATAAGATTTTAGAATTGATAGATGGATATGGCATTAATAAGAAAAAATATGAAGTTAAAGATACAATAAACGATGAGATAATCAATAAGAAGACCAGCATGCATAATATGTGTGAAGAGTCTTTATTGCATACTGAAATATAGGTAATATTAAGAAAAACGCAGTGCTAACATTAGTTCAACACTGCGTTTAATATTTAATAAATATTTTGTTCCTCATCAGTCCATCGAAATTGATTGTCTGAATATTGCCTGTTGCTGATTATAAGTTCGGTATCTTCTTTAAGATATACTTTTTCAAAATATAATCCTTTGTTGAAGAAGTACTCTGCGAGTTTCATTTTTTGAATATGCATCGCATCCTGCTCATTGTGTGGATTATAGGCTTTAGGCGGTGTAACCATGCATGAAGTTGTAATTGAAGTGCCCTTTACTTATTAATAACAAATTTTTTTAAAAGGAAATAAATTCAAAATATTATCAAGTTATTTCATTTTGACGAAATAACTTGATTTTTCTTTTTTTTGGTATATACTATAGGTAAATAGACCTTTTTAGGAGGAATCCTTATGTTAAAGCGAGAGTTGTATTTGTCAAAGATAAGAGGCTTTTATGAAAGTGACCTAATAAAAATATTGGTAGGGATTAGAAGATGTGGCAAATCAGTTATTTTACATCAGATTATGGATGAATTAAAGGAAAATAATGTTGATGAAGACCATATTATTTATGTTAATTTTGAATATATCGAATTTGAAGAATTACAGGATTATAAACAATTAAACAGGTATGTAAAAGAACAAATAGTTGATAGCGCTTTATATTATGTTTTTCTTGATGAGATACAAAATGTAGATTCTTTTGAGAAGGTTGTCAATTCGCTTAGGGCGTCAGTGAAAAATATAAGTATATTTATCACAGGCTCAAATGGTAAGCTGTTGTCGGAAGAATTATCAACAGTTTTATCCGGACGATACATTTCTTTTCAGATAAATCCTTTAAATTATCGTGAATATATTGAACTTACGGGAAAAGATGGAAAGAATAAAGAAACCTTTGATGATTTTGTAAAGTGGGGTGGACTTCCGAATCGTACACAATTCACAGATGAGAGTAACATTAAGGATTATCTTCATAGTGTATTTGATTCTATTATTTTGAGGTATGTTGTAAGCAGTTTGGGGCTAAAAGATACATCCTTGTTTAATTTGATTTTACAATATATAATTGATACAACAGGCAGAGAATTTTCTGCAAAAAATATCATTGCATTTCTTAGAGCAGAAGGAAGGGAATTATCAACTGCAACGTTGTATAATTATTTAGATGCTTTATGCAGAGCGTTAATAGTAAAAAAAGTATTTCGATATGATATACATGGAAAAGCCATATTGAAGACATTAAATAAGTATTATATGACTGATTTGGGAATTGCTCAAATTAAAAACCATAATTATAATATTAATTATTCATTTTCTCTGGAAAATCTTGTTTATAATGAATTAGTAGCAAGAGGATACGATGTATATACCGGTAAGACACCAAAGGGTGAAATTGATTTTGTTGCTGAAAAAGATGGTAACACAGTATATATTCAGGTTGCTTATATTTTAGCAGATGATAAGGTGATAGAACGTGAATTTGGAGCTTTTAATGCTGTAAAGGATAATTTCCCTAAGTATGTTATATCGTTATCGGAAGGAGATTTTGGGGGAGCGGGAATCATTCATATAAATATGATTGATTTTCTGCTTGGCAGAGAACTGTAAACGAGAGGAGACTTAAATGTACAATTATACTTTTGGAGAGTGGCTTGCATTTTTTGCAATATACTGTTTTTTCGGTTGGATATTTGAAAGTATATATGTTTCGATAGAATATAGAAAGCCGGTCAACAGGGGCTTTTTATACGGACCGGTTATACCTATATATGGTTTTGGTGCTGTAACAATTGTATTTTTTACGGCGCCGTTTAAGGCAAATGTTTTCCTTACATTTCTTTCAGGTATGCTTGCGGCAACTGCCCTTGAATACTTTACCGGTTATGTGATGGAGAAAATATTTGGTGTAAGGTATTGGGATTATACCTATGAGCCGCTTAATTTAAACGGATACATATGCCTTGGATGTTCCCTTATGTGGGGGATGTTTTCAGTTGTTGTAACAAATTATATTCATGGTCCTGTGGACAGGTTTGTAAAGAATTTGAATGCTACAGAGCTTTGGCTCTTTGATGTTATATTTTTGGTGTTCTTTTGTATGGATGTATATGCATCGGCGCGTGCTGCCTTTGATCTTAAGAAGATGTTTAAAGAATATATTGAGACAAACGAAAATGTTATCCGTATGCAAAAGCGTCTGGATGTGCTCCTTGCATTTGCGGAGGATGATTATAATCATTTCCAAAGAATGATGGAAGAAAAGAAGAAGGAGCATGAAGAAGAGAAAAACAGACTTAAGGCTAAGATTGAAGAGTTTAGAAATAAATATTATGACAATAAGGAAAAAGCTAACAAGCGTGTTATGTATGCGATGAGACGTAACCCGGGTATGAGCTCAAGGGATAATAGATTTGAGCTTGACAGCTTGAAGAATATTTTTATGAAAAAATGATATGTATTTTAAAACAGTTATATTTGAATGGTTTTATTTTATTGATGTTGCATTTATGAAATGAGTCGAAATTGTTTTCATGATTGACATAAAGTATATAGAAGTATATAAGAGTATATAGAAGTATATAAGAGTATATAAGTATTTTGAAAGTATATAAGAGTATATAAAAAGTTAAGAGTATAATAAAGTTGTAGGAGAGGTAAACCATGGAAAACAAAAATATGATAAGTCAGGAAGAAATCGAAAAAAGCAAAGGGATAATCAACAAGATAAATCAGTACTATTATAGTAAGATGGTAGGTCAGTACAGGCTTGGAACTTCACTTCTTATAGCGATTATGTGTAATGGTCATATCTTACTTGAGTCAGTACCCGGACTTGCCAAAACTACTGCGGCAAAGACGCTTACCGAATCTATGAACGGTACATTTTCCAGAATCCAGTGTACACCGGATTTACTTCCGAGTGATATAATCGGTACTCAGATTTTTAATTATCAGACCAACAATTTTGAGACTAAATTGGGACCGGTATATGCCAACTTTGTACTCCTTGATGAGATTAACCGTTCCAGTGCCAAGACGCAGAGTGCGATGCTTGAGGTTATGCAGGAGCATCAGACCACTATCGGCGGCGAGGTATTTAAGATGCCGGAGATATTTACGGTTATCGCTACTCAAAATCCTATAGAGCAGGAGGGTACTTATCTTTTATCCGAGGCACAGCTTGATAGATTTATCATAAAGGAAAAGATAGAGTATCCAAATCAGGATGAAGAGCTTGAGATACTTAACAGAATTGAAAATAATGTCTTCGCCGAGTCACATCCTGTGGTTTCGCTTGAGGATGTAAAGTATCTGCAGCAGCTCGTAGAGAGGGTATATGTTGATCCTGCGATTAAAAGATATATTATAACGATAATTGATGCTACCAGACATCCGGACAAGTTTATAAGTAAGGAGCTTGCGCAGTATATCACTCTCGGCGCAAGTACCAGAGGCGGTATCGCTCTTATGGAGGTTGCCAAGGCGGTTGCCCTTATGAACGGAAGAAATTATGTTACACCGGATGATGTAAAGGTACTTATCTATAGTGTTTTGAGACATAGAATTACACTTAATTTTGCAGCAGTTGCTGACAATATAACTGAAGAAAGAATTATAAATGAAATCATAGGAGCAATTCAAACACCATGATGGATTATATTACAAGAATTAAATCAAATGTAAGCATATATTCTACCAAGAAGACGGACAATGTTTTCGATGGCTCCTATAAGTCTGTTTATAAGGGTAACAGTCTTAACTTTGAGGATTTGAGGGAGTATGTTCTCGGCGACAATATAAGAGACATCGACTGGAAGGCTTCCTCCCGAAGCAGGACTCTTCTTGTGAAAAGATATATAGCTGAGAAAAAACATAATATAATGCTTGTCTTTGATACAGGTAAGAAGATGCTCGCAGATACGAGAGGACTTGAGACTAAAAAAGAAGTTGGTCTTATAGCCGGTGGAACTGCGGCTTATATAGCATGTAAAAACGGAGATTATGTAGGCTCTGTTTTCAATAAAAACGGCATGATAGAATATGGTCAGTTAAGAACCGGACTTGTTAATCTTGAAAGACTTATCACCTTATATGACAGGGCTGTTTTTAATGAGGAAAGCGGTGATTTAAATAAGTCGCTTAGCTTTATTCTTAAAAATATCAAGCGTAAGATGATAATATTTGTGGTTACTGATGCGGCAGGCGTGAGGAGTGTAAGCGATAACACACTTAAGAAGCTCAGAGTTATGCATGATGTATTATTTATAAATATAAGTGATGCGGATTTTACCGCAGGCGCTTCATATGATTTTGACAAATCGGAGCATATGCCGGATTATTTTGCGGGCAATAAAAAGTTTAATGAGCTTGAGCTTAAGATAAAAAAAGAAATATATGATGAAAATGAAAAGAAGCTTTTAAGACATGGAATTGTGTTTACTGAGATAGATAAAAAAGAAGATGTAACGGAAAAAATAGTAGAGTTGTTGGAGAGGCATAAGTATGCAAATACCAGGAGGTAGTACCACAGGTACTACCGGTGGAATAGGTGATAAGATTACTGTAGGGCTTCAGGATATGTATTCATATTCTGTCTGGCTTTTCATTGCTTTGATTTTAATTGCACTTATCCCGCCGGTTATATGGCTTATTAATTTCATAAAGAAAAAGCATCAGAATGTTGAAGTTAATTATTCTGAGCCTGTAAAAGCAGTTGATCTTTCTGCTGCAAAGCTTAAATATACCCAGATGCTGGCAGAGATAATTGAAAAATATAAGGCAGGCAAGCTAAATGACAGACAGGCTTATCAGCAGCTTAGTAAGGTTATCAGGCATTTCGTGTATGATGTGACAAAGATTAAGGTTCAAAACTATACCTTAAATGAAATAAGACTTTTAAATATTCCTATGCTTTACTATCTGATCGATGAGTGTTACGAACCGGAGTTTTCTAAAGAAAGCGGCGGAAATATTATAGAAACATGTGAAAAGGCAAGGCAGGTAATATCCGGATGGAATTGATGTACAGATGGGTCTTATACATTGCGATACCGGTTGTTGTTATCTTACCGTTTATAGTTATTAAGAGAAGAAATAATTATAAAAACAGTATTAAAGCAGCAAATGTATCTCTTGTAAATGATGATCCGAGATTTAAGAAAAGAGTAATTGTATATAAGCTTTTAAGCATATTTGCTTTGATATGCCTTTGGATAGCGATAGCTGTAAGCTTTATTATGATTTCAAGACCGGTTGAGGTTAAGACTGTTTCAAAGACTTTGAGAAACAGAGATATTTTTTTGTGCCTTGATATATCCGATTCGATGGATGAGCTTAATCAGTATATATGTGATGACTTAAAGGATCTGGTAAATGGTCTTGACGGCGAACGATTTGGTATAACAATCTTTTGCGGTAAAACAGTAGTTTTGGTTCCACTTACAACAGACTATGATTATGTGCTCGGAGAGATAGACAAGCTGCAGGAAGCATTTGAACAGAGTACTTCGTATTGGGACTGGTATACTGATTTTGATTACGAACTTTATGAATATAAATATGCAGGAACCTTAAGTGATTACGGCAGCTCACTTATAGGTGACGGAATTGCCGGCTGTTTATTTGCATTCCCTGATTTACGTGAAAATACAGACAGGGCGAGGATAATGATTTTATCAACCGACAATGAGGTCTTTGGTGAACAGATAGTAACGGTTACCGAAGCAACCGACTTATGTGCAAAGTATGGTGTAAAGATATTTGCATTGGGACCGGATTACGTGGTTGATGAAGAACAATATAAAAGAGATATAGAAAAAACCGGTGGAGCTTATTACAGGATTAAAAGTAAATCAGCTGTTCAGGAAGTAATTGATGCAATAAGTGTAACGGATGTTTCCGATACGGTGGAGATGCAGACATTTATCACTGATAGACCGAAGCTTTTGTTTTATATACTACTTATATGTGTCGGCTTATATTTTGCAGCCGGCAGGAAGGTTAGATTATGAAGATAAATCCGATTTTACCCATATGGGCTATGGCGCTGATATGTGCATTTATGCTCCTTATGGTAAGGAAGGGAAAATTTAATTATATAAGACAGATATTGATTGTTGTACTTTTATTTGCAATTAATCTGAGACCGATGGTTGAAGATGACAATGTGCCGACAGTAACTCAAAATGTGGATGTACTGTTTGTAATTGATGATACCATCAGTATGCTTGCGGAGGATTACAATGGAAGTGGAATAAGACTTGACGGTGTTAAAGCAGATTGCAAATATATTGCAGAAAGTCTGCCTACGGCTAATTTTTCTGTTATCACTATAGGTAATTATACCGATAAGGTTATTCCATACACAAGTGATGTCAACCTTTTTTATCAGGTTATAAATTCTCTTAAAGGACAGACCAGAATTTATGCAAATGGTACTTCCTTTAATGATGCTATCGAGGTTATGAAAAAGGACCTTGACAATGAAAGAGATAATTATCAGATAGTATTTTTTATAAGCGATGGTGAGATTACAAGCGACGAAAAATTAAAGAGCTATTCGGATTTAAAGGATTATATAGATGATGGTGCTGTGCTTGGATATGGTACAACTGAAGGCGGTCCTATGAAAACCATTTCTTATTCGGGAGATGAAAGCGAGCCGGAGTATCTTTATTATTATGACAGTCATTACAATAAGGTCCAGGCTATATCTAAAATCGATGAAAGCAATTTACAGAAGATTGCAGGAGATATGGGAGTTCCTTATATCCATATGACAAGGCAGTCCGAGATAGATGATAAGCTTGATGAGATAAAAAAAGAGGTTGAGGATTTAGAGTATGGAAAGGAAGGCAAGAAGGGATATCGCGATATATATTATTTCTTTGTGATACCGCTTTGTGCCTTGATGATATTTGATTTTATCTATTATAGGAGAAAGGTCAGTATAAAATGAAAAAGAAGATTTTGATAATTTTATATATATTCTTGCTTGTTATAATTGGCAAGCTTATCTTTACCTATGCCTATAATGAGAGGATTATAAAAAAGGTAAAAGAAAATATTTATACAGGCAGTGCTGAAACACTTACCTTTGCCAATTTTTATCAATCATATATCGCCTATTATAACAGGGGAAATATTTTCTATAATCAGCATAATTACGAAGAGGCTATTAAGGAATATAATAAAGCGTTAAAATGTCATGTTCCTGATAAAAAAGAATGTTCTATAAGGATTAATCTTGCCTTATCCATAATTGGCAAGATACCAAATGATTATGATACTCCCGATAATATAGATGCAACTATTGCCACACTCAAGGAGGCAAGGGAGGTGCTTTTGCCGGATGACTGTGCCAACGACGAGGGTACAGGACATAGTAAGGAGGCAGAAAAGCTAAAGCAGGAGATTGATAATCTGATAAAAGAGCTTGAAGAAAAGAAGAATGAGCAAAATGATGATGGTAATGAAGGCGATGATGAAAATCAGGATGACCAGAATCAAGATAATCAAAATCAGGACAACTCCAATGCGACGGAAACTGATGCCGAAGAACAGCATATAGATCAGCTTGAACAGCAGTTTTTGGAACAGCAAAATGAAGCATATGACGAACGTCAGGAAGAGATGGATTCTATGAATGAGCTATATAACTTTGATTATAACTTTGATGATGAAGGAATCTGGTAAGATATTTTAAGATAGACAGTGTGTCATGGCGTGAGCCTTGTTGAGCATTTCTATGATGTGGTTACAGTATATCA
>CACWQH010000067.1 GCA_902762955.1 uncultured Lachnospiraceae bacterium | reverse complement strand
TTCTGTTCTGAAACTTTGTTAAAGGATTTTTAAAATCCTCCGAAAATCTTTTTTAAAAGAATCTTCGGGGTTAACATGTTATTAATTTTTCAAAGGTTCGTTGCTGTCTTTCTCAGCGACAGCTTTTATAATATATCACAGTGATTTTTAAATGTCAACACCTAATTTTAATTTTTTTATCATTTTTTTAGTGCCTTTTTTTTGCTTTATTTTTCACTGTTTTTTACACTATTTTACAACACTGTTTTATGCTTTATCCGGTTTTCATCCGATTAACATTTCGTAAATTATTTTATTCTTGTTTAAGCTCTGCACCGATTTCGGATTTCAGCTTTATAATCTCGGTAGCGTTATCATAAGTAACAACATATTCTAACCGATTACCTGTAGGTACGATATTAACTATTCTTCCCGTCAGATTGCCTTTGAATTTAACATTTCCGTTTTTTCTCATTATTAAAACATCTGAACCGCCGGATATTATAAATTCATTTTTGCCTGCAAAGATATTATCATAATTAAAATCAAGGTCATATTCGAACTTTAGCTTGCCCTTTAAATCATAAACCTTTACCTTATATAAATAGTTATCTTCCGGATTATCGTTTTTAATAATTACACCTATGTACTTCTCACTGTAGAAAACACTTTGAATCTCTACGTCAAATTTAATCTTAGCCTTTTCTCCCGGCTTTTCCTTCATGGCATATATGTTTACTTCATTTGTTCCAAAGGCCACTACCACATCATTGCTTACAAAGGCAACCTTCGGGATGACCTGTGAGTCAAACATATATCCGCCTACCATTCTGTCTGCGTTGGCATTTTGTCCGACATCACCGAAGTTATATGCTGCAAGGCTGTTTGTAATGGTTGTGCCGTTCATATTGATATAGCTTGTGAAAAGCTTCTTTCCATCCTCGGATATTGCTATATCTATCGGATATCCGCTTTTATCTATGGTTGTCTGAAGTTCATAGATATCCTTTCCGTTTTTATCATAAAGCTTTATGTAATTGGTCTTGTCACTTTCAAGAACAACCGCAAATGCACCCTGTTTAGCTACATCCACATCGCATATGGTATATGGCATGGTAAGACTGCTGACCTGACCTTCATTGCTAAATACACTGACTGCATTTCCGTTTAAATCAGCAACCACTGCATAGTTTCCTCTTGCGACTGCAATCGGCATCTTCATATTGATACCTGCTGACCAGACTGTATCTCCGTTTCTGTTTATATATGAAACCCCATCCGGAGTATACTTGAGCAGGTTACCGCTAAACTGAATATATGATGCTGTATTTTCATAATTTGTCTCGGTACTGTTTATAACCCTGTAGCCCTTATATTCCTTGTTTATCACGGAATTAACAAAAGCTATCGCTGCCACCAATGCTATGAGTATCAAAACCGCAGCGGCAGACTTCATCCTAAGTGATCTTTTTTGGGCATTATCCTTATTGCTTTCTTCAGCCTCTTTGCTGCCGCCAACATATATAACGTTATCATTATTTTGTTTTTTATTATTCTTTTGTTTCTTATCTTTATTATCCTTTTGTTTTTCCCGCATATCCGTTACTCCAATCATTTTATAAATCCGATTGTAAATATGTCACAAATCGTATTGTATCACAATTGGAATTTTTATTCCACATTATTCTATAGAAGGAATAACTATTTTTTGTCCTTCGTAAATCTTATCACCGTCTTCAAGATTATTTGCTTTAGCAATATTTTCCGCATATTCTATGGATCCATATCTTGCATAAGCTATAGAGCTTAATGTGTCGCCGTAAGCAATCGTATAGTATTCCGGTTCACCCGCATTGATAGTCGGCAAGGACTGTTCTGTGGAAATGTCACCGGAAGCATCACTTTCCCCACCATCCGCTGCTGTTCCTTCCGCATTATTTCCATCCGATGCAGTAATATTATTATCTGCTCCGGATTCTTCTATATTACCATCCGATATTACAGGTGTTACGATTTCCGTATTAATATCAGTAATGTCTTCCTCGACCGTTTCCGTATCGGTACCGGCATCTATTATCGTTGCAGCACTTTCACCATCATTAATATCAGCTCCGGTTTCAGTTTTTCCATCAGCCATTACATCTGTTACCGGCTCATCGGTCGCAGTAATTTCAAGCCTGTTAATTGAAACCTCCATGTTTTTCATTTTATCATAGTTACTTATTACGGTAATTCCCATAGCAAGTACAGCAAGTACCACAAATGAGCTAGCCACATAAAGAAGACTTATACTGTTGGAATTTTTTTCTTCAGCCTTTTTTGAATTTTGCTCATTCTTTTTCCGGTAATTTTTAATAAGCTCCTCATCCTTTCTATGTATCTCCGAATTTTTTTCCTCCGAGGTTCCGCCTCTTTGCTTAATTATATAGTTTTGCATCGCCTCATTTTTTGTATAATAAACATAATATCCTCTCTGCTTGACAAGTTGTCCATGCTCGTGCATGTAAAATGCATCTTCGCTTTCAAGCGAATCGGTGATATAGAGAACCTTATCATTTCCCGGAAAATTATCAAAATGCAGCTTTTTAATTTTATCATTTATCGCAGTGGAAAAGCCCATTCTGGACAAAAACCATCCGACCACCGAGAGCTTTGGAAAATTCTCCTTAATCTGTTCATAGATTTCAGCCCATATCTCCTGAGTAAACTCACATTCGTCCATATCAAATTCGAGATTCTGGGCATCAACCGCACCACTTATAAAAATGATATCTCCCACATCAGACCTTTTCATTTCACCCAGAAGTATGGCACCCCTTGCATGTGTGCTTCCCGGTCTGGCAATATAATTAAGATATGTTATTACATAATCCTCTATGTATATTCTTTTATTTCCCGACGGGCTTCCTATCTGCCTGATATTTTTAGGAAGCTTTAAGCCGATATTTTCTATTTTCTTTTCACTCTCTTCTTCCTTTGGCATATCATTTTGATTTTCCTTGCTGCTATCATAGATTATTTCAATCATTTCCATCCACCTTTCAATTCATATTGCAAAAAAGCTCATAAACGCAAATATACGGATATGCTTTTACACATATTGAAAAGATAGCATTATTTTGATATACACTTAGTCTAATCTTGTCGGAGAATCACAGGTTTTCATCGCATTTTTCTTCCATACATACCTCTTCGTTTAAAAACTTTATAACCAGTCAATAATTATTGCATAAATTATTATTATATACAGATAAAAGAGGTAAATATGACTAACACACTTACAAATAAATGTATAACTGAGTATTTTGGAGTAAATAATGAAAATTCTTATATTGAATTAGGAAGATATATTACAAAAAATCTTTTGGAGCTTAATATAAACGATTATAATCCGGTTATTTTATGTATAGGCACCGACAGGGCAACCGGCGACTGCCTGGGACCTCTGGTAGGAGAGCAGCTTTTGAACTACAATCGCAATTTTAACGTGCTCGGAACTTTGGACTTTCCTGTTCATGCTCTGAACCTGAGACAGGCCATAAGACTCATTAATTCCGAAATACGAAATCCCTTCGTAATTGCCGTAGATGCAGCTTTAGGTATCAGAGCCCATGTTGGCTATATCTCGGTAAGTAACTGCCCCATAGCTCCGGGAAAGGGTGTAAACAAAAATTTACCGGCAATAGGAAATATATCTATCACCGGTATCGTTAATATGCTTAGTAATAATCCATCGCTTCTTCAAAGCACCAGGCTTCATACTGTTAAGGTACTTGCTGACTGTATAGCAAATGCCCTTAAATATTCAATTGATTATTTGGAAGATTTTTGACCTTTATACAGGTTGATAGCCTCTGAAACGGTATCAGCTTGTCCCTCTTCCATAAGGCTTATTAAATCAGAAAGCTTATCCTCCTTGCACAGATCCTCGCCTATATATTTGGCATATTTATTGGAAATGTAAAGAACCATTTCCGAATATTTCTTTTCACCCTGTGCAATCTTTTTTTCAAGCTCTTTTTTCTCTTCTTTAAGTCTTTCAAGCTCAGGAAGTCTTCTCTGATTAATTTCGTCCGTAATTACATTTTTGGTGTCTGACTCAAAAAGCTTAAGTGCATCCTGTTTTTCGTCACTGATACTGTCAGCCTCTTTATCCAGTTCCTTCAGCTTTTTATCATAGGAAGAAAGATTGTAATAGCTTTCATCCTGATCCTTGCTTATAGAATTCTTTATAGCATCTATATGCTTGTCATTGGCCTTTATCCTGTCTCTTATAGCACGCGTTTCCTTCAACACCTCGATATTTCTCATCTTAACCGAGCTGTAAATCATAAAGTAAATAACCAGTAAAATGATAAATACAACCGCAGCTATAAGTGTACACCAAAATGCCATATTAATATTTTCTTTATGAGACAAAACCGCCTTTTTAAATATAAGCATGATCAAAGCGGGTATTCCGGCAAAGAAAACCAGAAACTCAATAATCATGGCAGCTATTTCATCCGGTCCCTTTGGCATAAACATAGTATAAAAAAGCTTTGATGCACAAAAGGAAGATACTTTATTTTTCTTAAGCAAGGTCTTCATCTCGACCTCAAGCTCACGGCTTTCATCTCTGATATCCTTGGTCTCATCCTGAATACGTTCATTCATTTGTTCATTTTTCTTTTTACCGCGCTTGTTCTCAACCTTTTTTCTTCTTGAACGATTGTCATCAATTCGCTCATCATAAGTATCGGAAAGCTCCTGCTTTCTCTTTTTTATGGTCGAAGCTATCTCATCGGAAATTGACTTATCCTCTGAAGCTATATTTTTCGTAATCTTCTTTTGGTATGTACGCATCTTCTCAAGCTCTGCCGCCATAGCATCACGTTTAATTACCTCTTCTCGTATTTCTATAAGGTAATCCTGCTTTTCAGCAAAGACATTGTCTGTTTGTGACATAATAATGTACCTTTCCCTTCTATCGTATGTGTATCAAAATATCTAAAAAATCTGACAATCATTTATATAAGCTAAAAGCGATAATCGCAAGGCAATTATCGCTTATTCATATATTCTGCAAGTGTTTCTTTATCAACCTTAATACGATTATCCATTGTCTTCATAATATCAACTATCTGATATTTTCTATATACACCGTTGTTACTCAAATCGTATATGCTGTTGGTTGTAAATCCAAGAACTATAGGTCTTAAAATATTCTTAGGGTTCTCAGATAAAACAAGTCCCTTTTCGTGATTGGAAAGCTCTATACATACACCCGGTGTAAGAATATTTATGCTCTTTATCAAAGCTCCGACAACCTCTTCGTCATACTCATCCTTATTAAGCAGCAGATACTTAATAGCTGCAATTTCTGAAACAGGCTCCTGTGAAAGCTTCATGCTGGTCATGGTATCAAACAGATTGGCAACCTTTAGAATCTTTGTACTCTTTAACAGCTTGCCCGCATCATCCTGTCTTTCACCGTACTCAACTCTGTGCATCTGTGCAACCACTCTTCTTACTCCGCTGTCTATACCAAGCTCCGGTCGCAGTAATCCAAGACCGTCACTCTGGAATTTTCTGACTATAATCAAATCATTGGTATCATAGTCATCATACTTTTCTCTTATCTTATCAGGAAGTAAAAGCTTGCCTATGTCATGCAAAAGTGCTGCCATAACAATCTCTTCCTGCTCACTAGGTGTATAATACATCTGTGCTGAGATAAGTGCACAGAGAATAGCTGTGTTGATAACATGCTTATAAACATAATCCGTTGTACTTCTAAGACTCTGGGTAAAGTTAATCTTGTGATCCAGTCTGCCGTAGTTAGTAATTATGGCATTGGTAAGTCTCTTTAAATTAACCGGCTCTCTTCCTGCTATCAGATTATCCAATTCTTCTCTGATACTGAAAACCGCCATGGTCTGAAATCTTTCAAAATCCAGATCCTCTTCAGTCATAGGCGGAACCGGTTCGGCAGGCTCAAGAATATATAAGCCAAGAAGCTCAAAGTTCTTAACGCTCTCTATACCCTGGAGTGTAAGTCTGGTATTTCGCTCATACAAAAGTACACCCGACTTATTGTATATCGGTTTTGCCAAACGCATGCCGTATTTTAAGTCCTCTGACTTGACAAATATCATACTGTAACCTCCTTACCCATGATTTCCCCATAAAAATACTACATCAAATACATTTTAACACAGTAAAGTGAAGAATACAAGCAATAATAAAGTTAAGTTTCCTTATACAATCCCTATAATAAGCTAATCACCGTCGGTATAAAAATGCTCTTACTTTACTACCTTGTGGGTTCTGTTTAATGCACTAAATAACGCAAATACCGATGCATCAATTATATCATTCTTTATTCCGGTACCCCAGACAATCTTATCCATACCCTCAACATCTATTCCGACATATGCGCAAGCCTGTGAATTAGAACCCTGCTGAAGAGCATGCTCTTCATAACAAGAAACATCAAAGTTAATGTTGAAATGCTTCATGATAGCATTGCTGACTGCATCAAGACGTCCGTTTCCATGGCCATGGTAAACCTTCTTCTCTCCGGAAGCCTGAACTATAATTGTTACCTCTGCATCTATACCGTCAACCTGCTTGAAATGTGATTCAAGAAGCTTAACATCATCCTCTCTGTTTACATATTCCTCCTGGAATATATCAAGGATTTCCTTTGGAGAAAGCTCCTTATGCTGTTTGTCGGATGCATCCTTAACCGCATATCCGACATCCTCACGCATCTTGGCCGGTAAATCAATACCATACTTTTGTTCAAGTATAAATCCTATGCCGCCCTTACCTGACTGGCTGTTTATTCTTATAACGTCACCATCATATTTTCTTCCGACATCCTCCGGATTAAGCGGAAGATAAGGTACAGTCCACATACCGTTTCCGTCTGTCTCACGATACTTCATACCCTTGGCGATAGCATCCTGGTGTGAACCTGAAAATGCTGCAAATACAAGTTTTCCTGTATATGGTGAACGCTCGTAAACCTTCATACCGGTTACTCTTTCGTATATTTCTGTTGTAAAAGGAAGATTGCTAAAGTCAAGGTTAGGATTTACACCATGTGTGTACATATTCATGGCAAGTGTGATTATATCCACATTTCCTGTTCTCTCACCATTTCCGAAAAGAGTACCTTCTATACGGTCTGCTCCGGCAAGTAAACCAAGCTCGGCATCAGCCACACCTGTTCCTCTGTCATTGTGTGGATGAAGTGAAAGAATTACATTTTCTCTGCAATGCATATTTTCACTAAGATACTCTATCTGACTGGCATATACATGAGGAAGTGACATCTCAACGGTTGCAGGAAGATTGATTATAACCTTTCTTTCCGGTGTCGGCTGCCATATATCTATAACAGCATTACATACCTCAAGTGCATACTCCGGCTCGGTACCGGTAAAGCTCTCCGGTGAATATTCAAACGGATAGTTTACATTGTATTCCTTTGCCAAATCATTTAAAAGCTTAGCACCGTCTGTTGCTATCTTAAGTATTTCCTCTTTTGACTTTTTAAATACCTGGACTCTCTGAGCATATGAAGTAGAGTTATAAAGATGCACTATAGCATTTTTTGCACCCTGAACTGCCTCAAAGGTTTTCTTGATTATATGGTCTCTGGCCTGTGTAAGAACCTGTATAGTAACATCATCAGGTATCAAATCCTCCTCAATAAGGGTACGGCAGAACTGATACTCTGTCTCGGATGCAGCAGGGAAGCCTACCTCAATTTCCTTAAATCCGATTCTCACAAGCTCTTTAAAGAATTCTATCTTCTCATCCAGACTCATAGGTACGATAAGCGCCTGATTACCATCTCTTAAATCCACACTACACCAGGCCGGAGCCTTATCAATATACTCCTTATCAACCCACTTTGTACTCTTTACCGGCGGCATATAATAGCCCCTTTGATAATTCTTGACATTTTCCATCATAATCCTTTTCCTCCATTCACATAATTTAGATTTGTCAGCATACGCTGTCCATCTGTGATTTATATAAATGTGATACTTATATTAAATATTTTATAGGCAGATTTTTGAACCAATACCCCTCAAAATAAAAATAAACTCGCTCTCTAACAAAACCTTAGAGACGCAAGTTTTCGCGCGGTACCACTCTAATTCATACATATCGTATGCACTCTCACAGATACGGACATCACTGTCTTATATCCTCCTGATGTAACGGTCAGGACCCGTTCGTGTCTACTGATATCTGTACATATACCGTTCAACCGACTGCTCCAAGGCGAGTTCGAAAGCCCTCCGGTACTGTCTCGCACCAACCGACAGCTCTCTTAAACTTTCAGAATTTCTACTACTCCTCTTCATCGCATTTACACGACTACCTTAACACATTTCGCATTACATGTCAATTAAAACTTCGGTTTATCAGGCAAGGGGGTCGAGTATAGAGCATGGTATGCACGAAGCCGGCTATAAGCAAAGGTACACGCATAGCACGTTCACACTCTTTGAAACCAGTAGGAGTACTAAGCTCATAAATGTATATTATTCTAAAGCAAACCAAGTGTAAAATAAGGATACAAGGTGATACTTTTGCATAAATGCAAGTATCACCTTGTATCCTTGTTTTTCTTGCTTCGCAAGAAGAATAGACATTTATTTGCTAAGTGCTCACAGGTTTCAAACGGCTATGCTTAGCACCTTGCTTATAGCCGGC
>CACWQH010000066.1 GCA_902762955.1 uncultured Lachnospiraceae bacterium | reverse complement strand
AAATATATTTTACAACAAAAACCAGACTTTTTATAGCCTGGTTTTTGTTTTTATAAACAGATAAAAAGGAGCTGTGCATTTAGTGCGACAGCCCCATTTTTATGATACTTCTTCTATCAACTCGACTATCTTGGTTATCGCATCGGTTTCATGAGCTTTTTTCATGTTGTCTATATATTTTTCACGATTTTCATATACTTCATTAATGGCTTCAAGTAAGGATGAATCATTTACATCTTCTTCCATCAAGAGCTTTGAGTAACCGCTTTTTTCAAAGGATTTAGCGTTAAGTATCTGGTCGCCGCGGCTTGCCTCAAGTGAAAGCGGGATAAGTACTGCCGGCTTTCTTAATGCTAAAAGCTCACAGATTGCATTTGCGCCTGCGCGGGATACTACCACGTCTGCAAGGGATAACAAATCGGCAAGCTCGGATTTGATGTATTCAAATTGTACATAGTTTTCTGTATTAGGCTTAGCCTTGTTGGTTTTGTCCTTGCCGCAGAGGTGGATTACATTATATTTTTTGGTAATCTCATCAAGACAGGACCAGATTGCTTCATTTACACGGACGCTTCCGGTACTTCCGCCTATTATAAGAAGTGTAGGACGAAGCTCTTTGAAACCGCAGAAGGTCATTGCCTTTGCGGAATCTCCTTCAAATAATTCCTTCCTTATAGGAGTTCCGGTAACAACTGCCTTGCCGGGAGGAAGCTTCTCCAGGGTTTCTGGGAAGTTGCAACATACCTTTGAAGCTTTAGGTATTGCAATCTTATTGGCAAGTCCCGGTGTCATATCTGATTCATGAATGATACATGGTACATGATTGGACTTGGCTGCAAGAACAACGGGAACGGCTACAAATCCACCCTTGGAAAATACCACATCCGGCTTAAGCTCTTTAATTATTTTCTTGGCTTCACTTAAACCCTTGATTACCCTAAACGGATCGGTAAGATTTTTCACACTGAGATATCTTCTTAATTTACCTGTAGCTATTCCATGGTAAGGAATATCCATTTCTTCAATAAGTTTTTTCTCTATTCCCTCATATGAACCTATGTAATGTATATCATAGCCCTTTTCTTTTAAAACAGGTATTAATGCCATATTTGGAGTTACGTGTCCGGCGGTTCCACCGCCTGTTAAAACTATTCGTTTCATTTAAACCTCCATAAAATGTAGTGTTTTAGGGTGTGACATAGGCTTGAGCCCATGTCACATCAAACAGATTCCTTTGATGAATTATACCATAATTAACGTTATGCTTAAAGTAATATTTTCTGTCGCAATTTGAAAGAATGTTTCGTCTTAATCCATCTTGATTTCTCAAGTTCACGTTTTTTATAATCACGGCAATGTTATATGGAAATATCTATTTTAAGATGCATCTGTCCGGCAAAAAAGTAATGTTAAATGTCAGGAAAAGAGGGCATAAGGGTGTCGCAGCCGGATGCTTAACATTTCCGTATAATAATATTATATGAAAGAGGGATATAAAATGTTTGATGAATTCATGGGACTTGGAACGAGCGTATACATTCTTTGGGGGATAGGCGCCTTGGGACTTCTTCTGAAGCTTGCCGCAAATATACATATGAAAAGAATGATAAAAGCGTCCGGTAACATGGCAACCACCAAAAGACGGGCATTAAGGATTATGCGGCTGAAATATATAAACGGAAAGAGTCTGGGGATAAATACGGGGAGCAGCGCCTCCTTTGTGGATAAAAACGTGAGGAGTATGCGGTATCTGGGGGTCCCGCTTTATGTCTGGCGGCGGACGGGTCTTATGCTTAGCTTCCTGACCGCCGGTGTTGTGGCGGGCACCTTCTTATATAATGATGTATCATGGAGGGGCAGCCCCGACATGGTAAATCTTTTGGCAAATGCAGTGTGCGTGTGTGCATTTTTAATGATTACGGAGAATATATTTTTAATAAATAATAAATTGGAGATATTGAAGGCTAATATAAGGGATTATCTGGACAATGTTCCGGGTGTCCCCAGGGATACTGCCAAAGGTGTAAATAATCCCATTTCATTTGAGGATGCAAAGCAGGTTTTGAAAAATCAAAATGAGCATAGTCTGTCTGCCGGGTCAGAGGCGGCGGCAACCATTATTTCCGATAACCTGGCTAAACCTGAAAAATCCTTGCATGATATAAGGGGAGATAACATTATTGATTCTTCGCCACATATAAAAAATGTATCGGAGGAAAGTGGTGAGGAGACAGACGAGGCGGTATTAAACAGCTTTCTAAGGGAATTCTTTTCTTGAAAAAAAAAAAATTTATAAAGTATTTTTTGATTGCCGTAGGTATTCTTACTTTTTTCTGGCTTATGAAAAGTCAGAGTTTCATAAGCTATAGAAAAAAGGCGGCAGGAGTTGAGCCCGCAAAGGAAACAGTTAATGAAAATACAGATAGCTGGTTGAGTGATAAAGGAGAAAAATCAGATGGTACAAAGAATGATGAAGAAATATATATAAGGTATTATGAAGACGATGGTTCTTATAGTGATAAATCATCGGATTCAGATGACGAGTGTATTGATGCAAGATACATAAACCAGCCGATTGTAAGTAATCTTCACGAGAAGGAATACTATTATGATTTTAGCAATGAAAAACTTGCATGGTGGTTCAAGCGTGACAATAATCATGGACCGAGCGGCTGCGACGATAAGGTTAATTTATCAGATTACGGCGCCTATTATCTGGATGAGAAAGAGACTTCTGATGAGAAGGTAATTTATCTTACCTTTGACTGTGGATATGAAAACGGATATACCGGTCATATACTCGATGTGCTTGCCGAAGAGGATGTGCCGGCATGCTTCTTCGTAACCAAGACATATATAAGAGATAACATAGATTTGACTAAAAGAATGAAGGAGGAAGGACACCAGGTTGGAAACCATACCATAACCCACCCGTCATTACCAACGAAGTCATATGAGGAGATTATTCAGGAAGTAAACGGCTGCGCAGATTATATGAAGGAGGCAACCGGATATGATATGGATCCGTACCTTCGCCCACCATGTGGAGAATACAGCGAGCGAACTCTTGCAATAATCCATGACTTAGGGTTCAAGACTATTTTCTGGAGTATGGCGTATCTGGATTATGATGTAAATAAGCAACCGGGTGCAGATTATGTAATAAATCATTTTAATAAATATCATCACAATGGTGCAATCATACTTATGCACAATGTATCAGCATCCAATTCGGAGGCTTTGCAGACCGTGATACAAAATTTGAAAGCCTGCGGATATCGGTTTGCGAGCCTCAATGAATTGGAATAAATCATAATATTTTCCTTGTATTCATAACACCTAAATGATAAAATATAATTTAGTTGTTTTATAAATAAAAAAGATAAGGAGATATATTATGGCAAAGACAGTAAAATTTGATTTTAGCAACACAGAGTTTAAGGCTTCCAAAGAAGATGTAGCAGCTATGAGCGAAAGAGTTAAGGCTGCAAAGAAGACTCTTCTTGAGAAGACAGGCGAAGGAAATGATTTCCTCGGATGGATTGATCTTCCTGTAGATTATGATAAGGAAGAGTTTGACAGAATCAAGAAGGCGGCAGCAAAGATCCAGAGTGATTCAGATGTACTTGTAGTTATAGGTATCGGTGGTTCATACCTTGGTGCAAGAGCAGCTATCGAAGCACTTCGTCATTCCTTCTATAACTCAGTAACTAAGGAGGTTCGTAAGACTCCTGAAATTTATTATTGTGGTAATAACATAAGCAGTACATACCTTGCAAACCTTATGGATGCAGTTGCCGACAAGGATTTTTCCGTAAATGTAATTTCAAAGTCAGGTACAACTACTGAGCCTGCAATCGCATTCAGAATCTTCAAGAAGAAGCTTGAAGCTAAGTATGGCAAGGAAGAGGCTGCCAAGAGAATATATGCAACAACCGATAAGGCAAAGGGAGCACTTAAGACACTTGCAACAGAGGAAGGCTACGAGACATTTGTAGTACCTGATGATGTAGGAGGACGTTTCTCAGTACTTACTGCTGTTGGTTTACTTCCAATCGCTGTAAGCGGAGCAGATATTGATAAGCTTATGCAGGGTGCAGCAAATGCAAGAGAATACTGCATAAATGATGAATTTGATAACAATGATGCCATGAAGTATGCAGCAGTAAGAAATGTACTTCATGAAAAAGGTCTCGGTATGGAAATCCTTGCTAATTATGAGCCATCTCTTCACTATGTATCAGAGTGGTGGAAGCAACTTTACGGCGAGAGTGAGGGTAAGGATGGAAAGGGTATCTTCCCAACCGCAGTAGATTTGACTACCGACCTTCATTCACTTGGACAGTTTATACAGGAAGGTACACAGAACCATTATGAGACGGTTATAAATGTTCTTAATTCAAGAGAGACTGTAGTCATGGAAGAGGAGCCGGTTGACTTAGACGGACTTAATTACCTCACCGGTCAGACAGTTGATTTTGTTAATAAGTGTGCTATGAACGGAACAATCCTTGCACACGTTGATGGTGGAATTCCTAATATCAGAGTTGATATTGATAAGATAGATGAGCTTACAATCGGAGAACTCTTCTATGTATTTGAATTTGCTTGTGGTATGAGCGGATACGTGCTTGGCGTTAATCCATTTAACCAGCCGGGTGTAGAAAGCTACAAGAAGAACATGTTTGCACTTCTTGGCAAGCCGGGCAATGAAGAAAGAAGAGCCGAGCTTCTTGCAAGACTTGGAAAGTAATTTGGAATATACTCTTTGAGGTGGTCGGCTGAATAGGTAGGATATACCTGCCCGGAGTTTAGGGTTTAGAGTGGCACTTACGATATATAGATATATCGAGGACGCGCTCTCGCTCGGTGCTCGACGTAGGCTCACTAACCTCAATCCATCCAATAAAGAAAACAGGTGTGAGAAACCTTTTCGTGAACGAAGGTTTCTCTCACCTGTTTTTTCATTGTCTGTCTTTCGCTAAGTGAACACGTCTCACAACGGTCCTCTTATATATCTATATATCCTGCGTGCCGATTAAGTTTCTTGACCGGGCAGGTATAGCCATATTCAGCCGACACGCTTCGCGTGAGACGTGAGATGCAAAAAAACCATGAAATTTCATTGCGTACAAATGGGATTTTTGGTATATTATATGATTTGTCACGAAAATAATCTCAGAATGGCATTGCAATTTATAGATTTGGAGCGTATGCATAAAAGAAGGTGTCAGTATGCCTGAATTGAGTCGTTTTGGTGAAATGATTATTTATATGTTGTTTCATTATAGATGAAATCGGATATATGCCATTTTTCCTACATTTTTATATTGACTTTTACAGGAGGTTTTGATATTTATGAATTATGAGATTGATAGCGTGCCCAGTGAAAATAAATTCAAGAAGAATCAGATGTAAGTATGAAGAATGGGGGCCGGAAATGAGAACTGAGACGAGAATAAGCATACAAAAATTGTCGATATTTATATTTGCGGCATATCATCTTAATATGATGGCGTGCAGCATTTATACAGACAGCCTTATAGGTTGGAGTGGAACGCTGTATTATATAAAAATACTGATGATGGTTCTGGGGTATGCAGCATTTTATGGCAGCCGTAAGCCAATTGTCAGCACTTCATGGAGAAAGTACCTGCTGATTGCTTCCAATGTCATATACGCCGCCGGTTTGATACTGTTAATGATGATTGATAATACCGTGATCATTACAGGAGTATCACTGGTGGTTATGTTTGTTCTGGGATATGTGGGAGGAGCAGTGTATTATTTCCTTTCACTGAGCGTATCCGAGAATCCGCATGGCGGAAGAATTATAGGATTGGGAGGTGCGCTTGCTTATATTCTTCATTATGTGCTGTGGGCGATGCTTAGGCAGGAGGTCATCATGATCGTAGTCCTGCTGACGCTCTTTGTCTTTGTTACATATATCGTTATCCGTAATCCCAAAGAATGGGCATCTTCCGATCCACTGCCCTATGCGGATAAGATGAATACCGAGGTAAGACAATATAACACAAGGTCGCTGCTTTTGCTGTGCGGGCTGACTGTGGCAGCTCTTTTGTGCATGGGCAGGGCGCACAGAATAGTTTTTAACACCTATGATGATCAGTCGGGAGTTCTGTATGGATTGGCGAGACTCTTTGCTGTGCCGTCCTATTTGATCATAGGGCTGTTGTATGATAAGAAAAAAAGGAGTGCACTATCAGGTATAATGCTGCTTTCTATGATAATAACAGTGTGGATGCCGGCAGATTTTGTTCATATGCCCGTAGTGGTTCAGTATATTCGTCAATTCTGCGAGTCTTTTATGATAGGTTATATCACCTTTTCGTTCTGGCTTCTGGCACCAAGGACAGATCGACCTGAATTGTGGGCAAGCTTTGGAAGAATCCTGATGGGGTTCGAATGTATGACAGGTCTTCTGTACACATACATCGGAAATGATAACATCATGATGGACTATATGATATGTATTGCTTTGACAGTATTGACAGTGAGTCTTGTAATACCCGAGATAACCGGCATAATTCAGTCAGAAGTCAGGAACATGACCAGACAGGATATCTACAGCGAAGAGGTATCTCTGCAGCAGGAAGAGGAGAAAAACCGACGAATACTGTTCGGACTTACCACGCAGTTCAGATTGACACCAAGGGAAACCGATGTGGTAAGGATCATCCTGAGAGAAAAAGATATACGAACAAATGAAATAGCGCAAGAGATGAAAATATCACGGTCAATGGTCTATCGATATATCAACAATCTTTATGAGAAAACCGAAACTGATGAAAAACATGATCTGATTAGTATAATAAGCCGTGAGTAATGTTGTGAATTAAACCGATTTCCCTAGATTTCATACGATTTAACTCATATTCAACCTTTTTTCAACCCTTTTTAACCTTTTTTCAACCTATCTATCATTAAACTTTCTTCCTATAATCAATTATATCTATAATTTGTAGAAAGGATGTTTGTGATGAAAATGAAAAAAGCCAGAAGATTGATAAGTATACTTATGCTTTTGACCATCATGGTCAGTGTTCCTGCGACAAGTGTTCATGCCGAGGGTAATGTAGGTCGGGTAGTACAAGGCAAGGTGGGAACTATTTCACAAGCATATACCGACGGAAATTCTCAGGTGTATGCGAATCTGATCACCAAGGCAGATGGCACTGAGGTACGGTATGTTTATTCGAAAAACTATCTGTGTTCCAATAGTCCGGAAGATACTTTTGCGGCATTGAAGAGTGTCCTTACGGCTGATTATGCGGCACTTATACCGGATAGTGTAGATGCAAGCCTGAATGGAAGTGTTGGTTTCTTCTTCTGCTCGGATCCCTCTCTGGAGCAATATGTAAACGATAATTGGACTTCTGCGGAGTACGTTGCAAAAAATTTCCTGACCGTCAAAAAAGAAGGAACGTCCAATACTTATAAGAGTGAAAAAGGAGTTGCAGTTAATACCTCGGCAACGGCTGCACGGAAAAACAACCGGTTTGAATGGATAAAAACGCTGGCAGAGGAAGGTATTAGGCTTAAATGGGAAGCGATTGAAAAACAAAGAAAAATGGCGTGGGATGCCGCTGAGGCTGAAAAACAAGAGGCAGATCCTAATTATATTCCTCAGGAATATCAGCCAAGCACATATGTGCCACTGGATTTCGGGGATCTGACCGGTGATGATATACAGGGAGCAAGGGATTTGACAGGCAGTCAGATTGATCTGGCAGTGGGCTGTAACCTTACAACAGATTATAGTTTTGAACAAGGAGGGCTTGTTGAGCTGACCAACATAGAAATAATCGATCATGTCGCTTCTGTTTATTCCGATCATGCGATAATTTCAGAGTCTTCGTCGGACGATGAAAAAGAAGCTCAAGCAGCAACTGTGAAAGAAGATCCAAAGCCAAAATCTGTGACCTACAACGGCTCTGCCCAGGAACTGGTGACCGCAGGAACAGCCGAAGGCGGTACAATGCAGTATGCCCTTGGAACGAACGCAACCACCGCTCCGACAACCGGATATACCACATCCATCCCTACCGCTACCAATGCCGGAACCTATTACGTATGGTACAAGGCTGTAGGAGATGATAATCATACTGATTCGGATGTGGCGTGTGTTACCGTAACCATTGCAGAAAAGAAAGATGACTCTGATACGGTAGCTAAACCTGAATATAAAAACACTTCAGGTGCAGGCTCAAGTTGGACAAATGGTTCAACAGGAACACTTGATTTTACATTTAAGCGTACAGAAAATGATGAAACAACATATGACCACTTTATCGGTGTAAAGGTTGACGAAAAGACGATTGATGCTGCTAACTATGATAAAGAAAAAGGTAGCGTAATTATAAAACTTAAATCAGCTTTTCTCGATACTCTTGCTGCAGGAGAGCATACACTTACCGCAGTATTTGATGATGGTGATGATGTAACTGTCAAGTTTACGATTGCAGCGAAAGCAGATGAAAAGAAAGCAGATGTTGAAACAAAGATAACCGAAGCAAAGAAAGCAGAGACAAATAAAACAGCCTCACCGCAAACCGGTGACAACTCCAATATACCTTTGGCATTTATGCTTATTCTTGATTCGGGTATGGGAGCTGTTTATCTTACGATCAGAAGACGTATGAAAAAATAAAAATGATGTGGGTATCAAAAGTACCTATTGACATTTACGTTTGGTAAATAGAATTAATAGATTGCAATCGGAGCATTACATAGGTAATGCTCCGATTTGTTGCGTAAAAATATAATAAATATAGAGAAAAATAAATAAAAATCATCGCATATAGTTTACATAATCGTTCATAGTTTACATAAAAATGACACTATTTGTGTCATTTGCGTTTTTATATTGATTTTTGCTTTTTTATAGTGTAAGGTCATTTTAAAGCAGATTATTCTATATATTTTGGATCCGAAAATATTTCAATACATGAAGTATGTCGATACAGTTAGAAAACTTGCAAAAGACATTGCACTTGAAGAAGCGGTACAAAAGGCAGTTGACGACTGCATCGAAAATGACATACTGAAGGACTTCTTATTGGCCAATAAGGCGGAGGTAGTGAGTATGAGTATATTTGAATACGATGAAGAATTGCATAAAAAGACACTTTTAGCCGAAGGCT
>CACWQH010000065.1 GCA_902762955.1 uncultured Lachnospiraceae bacterium | reverse complement strand
ATTATACTGGCTTTTTAGGGGGTTATCACTATTTTTTTGAAAATCCCTTTAAAATAAAAGATTTATATAGAAAAAAAGGAGTGTCAACTTGACACTACCCCAAAAAACAGGAGGGTTATTGTATGAAAAAAGTAGCTTACATTGCATCAGAATGTGTACCGTTTGTTAAGACCGGAGGATTGGCGGATGTTGTTGGTACACTTCCAAGAATTTTTGATAAAAAGGAATATGACGTACGTGTCATAATGCCAAATTATATGTGCCTTCCGGCTAAGTTTAAGAGTAAGATGAGATATATTACACACTTTCATATGGATATAGGCTGGAAACAGCAGTATGTGGGAATTATGTATCTTGAATATGAAGGTGTACCTGTATATTTTATTGATAATGAATACTACTTCAATGGATTTAACATTTATGGTGATGTAAAGTGGGATATTGAAAAATTCTGCTATTTTAGTAAAGCTGCTCTTGCAATTTTACCGAGTATAGGATTCCAGCCGGACATAGTTCATTGTCATGACTGGCAGGCAGGACTTGTTCCGGTATATCTTAAGACTTTATTTGCAAGCAATCCTTTTTACTCAGGTATTAAGTCGATAATGACCATACATAACCTTCAGTTCCAGGGCAAGTGGGACATCAGGACAATTCAAGAGTATTCGGGACTTCCTGAATATGTGTTTACACCGGATAAGCTTGAGCTCAACAAGGATGCAAGTATGCTCAAGGGTGGTCTTGTATATGCTGATAAGATTACTACCGTATCCAATACATATGCTCAGGAGATTCAGACACCTCAATACGGCGAAGGACTTGATGGCCTTTTATCAGCGAGAAGAGAGTCTCTTTGGGGTATCGTAAACGGTATTGATTATGATGATTATAATCCTGCTACAGATAAGAAGATATTCAAAAATTATACTGTTAAGAACTTTAGAAAAAATAAGGTGGTTAATAAGAGAGAGCTTCAAAAGAAGCTTGGTCTTCCGGTTGATGACAATGCTTATATGATAGGTATTATTTCAAGACTTACAGACCAGAAGGGCCTTGATTTGGTAGACAGAGCCATGAATGATATCTGTACTGATGGAACCCAGTTTGTAGTTCTTGGTACGGGCGACAGAAGATATGAAGAAATGTTTAAGTATTATCAGGGCTTCCATCCTACCAAGGTATCTGCAAATATTTTCTATTCAGATGATTTGTCACATGAGATATATGCAGCCTGTGATGCTATGCTTGTTCCATCAAGATTTGAGCCTTGTGGACTTACACAGCTCATGGCACTTAGATATGGTACTCTTCCTATAGTTCGTGAAACAGGCGGACTTAAGGATACTGTTCAGCCTTACAATGAATTTGAAGGAACCGGAACAGGCTTTTCATTTGCAAATTATGATGCGTTTGAATTGCTTAACACAATTAATTACTCCAAGAAGGTATTCTTTGATGATAAGGATGCATGGGCTAATATGCAGGAAAGAGCAATGCAGCAAAATTACAGCTGGACTAATTCGGCAGAAATCTATCAAAGACTTTATGAACAGATTTAAATAATGACGCCTCATCAGGTAAAACTTCTTTACATATAAGGGGATTTAAAACGTGCCATCAATTTGCTAAATCAATAAGCTTAAATCCTTTATATTCGCACGAAATCGAGAACTCGCTACGCTCAAACAGCTCGATTTCTGAGCGAATATATGCGGATTCTCGCTTTTGATTTTACGCAAATCGGGCAAAATGTTTTAAATCCCCTTATATGTAAAGTTCGTTTACCTGATGAGGCTGTGTATATATTATAGTTTTTATATTAGGTATTCTCTGATATATGTCTGTATTATGGATTTTATATTAGGTATTCTCTGATATATGTCTGTATTATGGATTTTATATTAGATTTTCTATGGTATAAGTGCTTGTGTTTTTTGTGCAGCTATATTTATTTTTTTGATGATTGTATTTTACGAGGTATCAGGTTATGGCTATGGATGGCGTTTCGATAGCGGGAATTGTATATGAGCTTAAGAATAGGATTGTAGGTGGAAGGATTTATAAGATTTACCAGCCGGAGGAGGATGAGATTTGTCTTGTGATCAAAAATAAGACGGATGAGGGTAATACTTCGGACAGACTGGTGCTTTCGGCCAATGCAGGACTTCCTATGGTTTATATAAGCGATAAAAACAAGGATAATCCGGTGGTTGCACCTAATTTTTGTATGCTTTTAAGAAAGCATATAGGTAATGGCAGAATTAAGGGTATAAGTCAGCCTGATTTTGAAAGAATTATTGAGTTTGAGATAGAGCATCTAGATGAAATGGGTGATCTGTGTACAAAAAAACTGGTTGTAGAGATAATGGGAAAGCACAGCAATATTATCTTTGTTGATGGTAATGGTGTTATCATTGACAGCATTAAGCACATTTCACATGCAATAAGCTCTGTACGTGAGGTTCTTCCGGGTAGAAACTATGAGTATCCTCCGGATAAGGAAAAAATCAGTCCGGTAAAGCCGGATGTTAATTTTTTTATTAATCGGGTTTTGGCAAAGCCTGAGAGTGTTTCCAAGGCTATTTATACATCCTACAAGGGTATTTCACCGGTTATTGCAAATGAGATAGTTTTTCGTTCGAGGGTTGACAAGGATAATACCGAGGCGCTTAGTCTTACTGAAAAGGATGAAATTTTTAATTGCTTCAATGAGATGATGACTAAGATTGAAAAGGGTGAGTTTGAACCGTGTATAGCATTTGACGGATATGAGCCCAAGGAGTTTTCTTCAATAAGACTCACATCCTTTGAAAAGGATAAGTTATCCGGCAATGAACCTTCAAAAAATGTTAAGGGCTTAAAGTATTATAAAAGTATGTCGCCGGTTGTTTGCGATTATTACAGTAAAAAGAGTGTTGTTTCAAGAATGAAGCAGCATTCCACAGATTTAAGAAAGATTGTAGCAAATGCTGTTGAGAGAACATCAAAAAAATATGATTTGCAGCTTTCACAGCTAAAGGATACAGAGAAGCGTGATAAGTATAAGGTATATGGTGAACTTCTTACAACCTATGGATACAATGCAAAGCCAAATGATAAAGAATTAATATGTGATAATTATTATACAGGAGAAAAGATTACAATTCCACTTAAGCCTGAAAAAACAGCTATGGAATGTGCTAAGGAGTATTTTGACAGATATAATAAGTTAAAGAGGACCTATGAAGCATTAAGCGTGCTTACCAATGAAACAAAAAAGGAATTAGAATATCTTCTTTCTGTGAAAAATTCTCTTGAAATAGTTACCTCAGAGGGAGATTTAAAGCAGATAAAGGAGGAGCTTATAGAAAGCGGATACATAAAAGGAAGATTAAGTAAAAAGGGTGAGAAAAATCAGTCTAAAAGCAAGCCGTTACACTATATCTCATCGGATGGTTATGATATTTACGTAGGGAAAAATAATTACCAGAATGAGGAAGTATCATTTAAAATTGCTTCTTCTGAGGATATATGGTTTCATGCCAAAAATATATCCGGTTCGCATGTTATAGTAAAGACCAATGGTGAAAAGGAGCTGCCTGATACGGTATATGAGGAGGCAGCCAGACTTGCGGCTTATTATTCGTCAGGAAGGGATAATAATAAGGTAGAGGTTGATTATACCGAAAGGCGTAATTTGAAGAAGCCTCCGAAGTCAAATCCCGGATATGTTATTTATCATACCAATTATTCCATGGCAATTGAACCTGATATAAACGGAATAAAAGAAATCGACCAATAATTCATTGCTTTTTTTTCATTATTATACTATAATATATTGGGTTTAAACGACATTATGTTTTAGCATAGGAAGGTAAAATAAGTTGATAAAAAGCATGACAGGCTTCGGAAGAAGCGAAACAATAAACGAAGAAAGAAAGATTATTGTTGAGATAAAGGCTGTAAATCACAGATATTGTGATATGAATATAAAGCTTCCGAAAAGATTTAATCATTTTGAAGCTGATATAAGAAATCTTCTTAAGGAAAGAATTCAACGTGGTAAGGTTGACATTTTTATAACCTATGAGGATTATACAAAGTCCAATGTCTGCGTAAAATATAATAAGGATATTGCAGCAGAGTACATAGGATATTTGAGACAGATGGCAGAGGATTTTGATATAGCTGCTGATATTAAGACTTCAAATATCGGACGTTTTCCTGAGATTTTCACATTGGAAGAGCAGTCTTCGGATGATGAAAGAATATGGGAGTATTTAAAAGCTTCACTGGATGAGGCTTGTGATAAATTTGTTGAAGCAAGAATCAAAGAGGGAGAAAATCTTAAAAATGATTTAATTTCAAAGCTGGATAATATGCTTGAGATTGTTAATTTTATAGAAGAAAAATCGCCTCTTTTGATTGCTGATTACAAGAAAAAACTCATGGATAAAATAGATGAGCTAAATGCTAATGCCCAGATTGATGATCAAAGAATCGCACTTGAGGTTACGCTTTATGCTGATAAGATTTGTGTAGATGAGGAGATTGTCAGGTTAAAGAGTCATATCGAGAGTACAAAAAATATTCTTCTCGAGGGCGGTGCTGTAGGCAGAAAGCTTGATTTTATAGCACAGGAGATGAACAGAGAGGCCAATACTATATTAAGTAAGTCCAATTCTCTCCAGATTTCCGACAGAGGTATAGAGCTTAAAACAGAGATAGAAAAGGTTAGGGAACAGATTCAAAATATTGAGTAAATTCTTCGAAAAATACATTAAAAAAAGCAGGTGATGATATGAATAAAGAAGGCTTTTTAATTGTTATTTCCGGATTTTCCGGTGCAGGTAAGGGTACGGTTGTAAAACGTCTGGTAGAGGAGTACGGATACAGCTTATCCATATCAGCTACAACGAGAGCTCCGAGAGAGGGAGAGGAAAACGGAAGAGAGTATTATTTTAAAACGGTTGCTGAATTCCAAAATCTCATAGATTACAATGGTTTTATCGAGTGGGCACAGTATGTAGACAACTACTACGGCACACCTAGAAAGTTTGTTGAGCAGGAGATGAGGGAAGGCAGAGATGTTATTCTTGAGATAGAGGTTCAGGGTGCGATGAATGTTAAGAAGCAGTATCCAAATGCACTTTTAATATTTGTTACTGCACCGGATGCGGAAAGTCTCAGGGAAAGACTGGCAGGAAGAGGTACAGAAAGCGAAGAAGTGATTAATAAGCGGCTTATAAGAGCTGCCCAGGAATCGGATGATATAGATGCTTATGATTATATAGTAATAAATGATGAGGTTGAAGAATGTGTTAAGACCGTTCATTCAATAATCGTAAGTAATAAGTGTTTAAGAGGCAATAATTTAGAATTTATAGAATCAATAAAGGGAGAGCTTAAGGCTCTATAGGAAGGAGAAAAGATATGTTACATCCATCATACACAGATTTAATGGCAGTAGTTAACAGTGACGTAGAGGAGGGAGAGCATCCTGTAGTTCAGAGCCGTTATTCAATCGTAATGGCAACCTCAAAGAGAGCCAGACAGATTATCGCCGGTGACGAACCATTGGTTGAAGCAAGCGACAAGAAACCACTGTCAATTGCTGTTGAAGAGTTATATAATGGCAAGGTAAAGATTGTCGGAGATGATGAATAATAGTTACAGGGCTGTCGCAAGTATGCAGCAGCCCTTAATTACTTTTTGGGAGGTTTTTATATGAAGCTTTTTGATTTAATCGACGGACTTGATTATGAAATAGTCTGCGGAACAACAGACGCCGTGATAAAGGATATAAAAAATGACTCAAGAAAAGTTGGTGAGGGAGACCTTTTCTTTTGTATATCGGGTGCGGTATCTGACGGACATAAGTATGCAGAGGATGTTATAGATAAAGGTGCCAAAGCACTTATTGTTGAAAAGGATTTGGATATAAAAATACCTGATGATGTAACGATTGTAAAGGTTGATAATTCCCGCTATGCAATGGGTATGATCAGTTCAAAATTCTATGGAGAGCCATCAAAGAAGCTTACGGTAATAGGCATAACAGGTACAAAGGGTAAGACTACAACAACATATATGATTCGTGAAATGCTTGAGTCTGCCGGTAAAAAGACCGGACTTATAGGTACCATCGAGATAATCGACGGTGTAAATACCACACCTGCTAAAAATACTACTCCCGAATCCATAGTTCTTCATAAGACACTTAAGGATATGGTTGACAATGGCCTTACAGCAGTTGTCATGGAGGTTTCTTCCCAGGGACTTATGCTTGACAGGGTGGCCGGAGTCGATTTTGATTACGGAATATTTACTAATCTTTCCAAGGATCATATCGGTCCAAATGAGCACAAAACCTTTGAAGAATATATGATGTGGAAGGCTAAGCTTTTTACTCTTTGCAGGACTGGAATATTTAACTGCGATGATAAGTTTATGAGTGAAATGACAAAGGATGCCGATTGCGAAATAATTACCTATGGAATGAAGGAAGATGCAGATTATGCTGCCGGGGATTTCAGGTTATATAACAAAGACGGAGTGCTTGGAATAGAGTATAATTTAAAGGGAAAGAAAAATGCTGATATAATAGTAGATCTTCCGGGAGAGTTTTCTGTTCATAATTCACTTGCAGCTATTGCTATAGCTGATCTTATGGGTGTAGATATGGAAGACATAAAGAACATTTTAAAGACTATAAAGGTACGTGGAAGAGTAGAAATGATTCCTATATCGGATGAGTTTACAATTATGATAGACTATGCTCATAATGCTATGGCTTTGGAAAGCCTCCTTAGTGCACTTAAGGCATATAATCCTAAGAGGCTTGTTACCCTTTTCGGATGCGGAGGAAATCGTTCCAAGGACAGAAGATACGAGATGGGAGAGGTTTCGGGTAAGCTATCGGATTTTACCATTATTACCAGTGATAATCCGAGAGATGAAGAACCTTTGGATATTATTAAAGACATTAAAACCGGCATGAGTAAAACGGATGGTGATTTTATAGAAATTCCTGACAGAAAGGAAGCTATAAGATATGCCATTATGAATGGTAAAAGCGGGGATGTTATAGTTCTTGCAGGAAAAGGACATGAGGATTATCAGGAGATAAAGGGTGTTAAGCACCATATGGATGAAAGAGATCTGATAAAGGAAGTTTTGGAGGAAGAAGATGTCACAAAGATATGCGGATATAATAATAGATATTTCGCATGAAGCTATAGATAAAGCATTTCAGTATATCATACCCGATGAACTAAACGAAGCAGTTACAATCGGTTCACAGGTTGAGGTTCCGTTTGGAAGATACAATAAAACGAGAAAGGGTTATGTTATAGATATAACTGATAAAGCTTCTTATGATATAGATAAATTAAAAAGTATAGCAGGTATTTCGGATAAGAGTATTCGTATAGAGGGAAATCTTATAAGACTTGCAAGCTTTATTCATAAAACCTATGGTTCAACAATGATAAATGCTTTAAAAACCGTTATGCCGGTGAAGGAAAAAATAAGAAAGACCGAGCAAAGAGTTTCAGAGGAGGAATTTGAGTTGAAAAACGATCCTCCCGAATCGCTAAATGACGAACAGCTTTCACTGGTTGAGGAATTCAAATCAGACTATCAAAATGAGGACTATAAAACCTATCTTTTGGCAGGAATTACAGGCAGCGGAAAGACGGAAGTTTATATAGGCTGTATAAAAGAAGTGATAAAAAAGGGTGCACAGGCTATTGTTCTTATACCGGAGATAGCGCTTACTTATCAAAATGTTGCAAGGTTCAAACAGCATTTTGGCAACAGAGTAGCTGTGATAAATTCAAAGCAGAGTAAGGGTGAGAGGTTTTTAGAGTTTGAACGTGTTAGAAATCATGAGGCAGATGTAATTATAGGGCCGCGGTCGGCTTTGTTTGCTCCGTGTGATAAGCTTGGACTCATCATAATAGATGAGGAGCATGATATTGCATATAAGAGTGACCAGTCGCCGAAGTATCATGCAAGAGAGGTTGCAAAGGAAAGAGCAAGACTCGAAAATGCCTCTATAATACTTGGTTCGGCAACTCCGTCTGTTGAAAGCTACAGTCAGGCGAAGCTTGGACATTATAAGCTATGGAAGCTTGATAAAAGACCGGAGGGTGTAAGCCTGCCGGATATATCTATAGTAGATATGCGGGATGAACTTCATCTTGGAAACAGAAGCATTATAAGCAATGAGTTAAAGGAAGCCATGGCAGTCTGCCTTGAAAAGAATGAGCAGATAATGCTTTTTATAAACAGAAGGGGATTTAACAGCTTTGTATCCTGCAGGGAGTGTGGAGAGGTTATAAAATGCCCAAAATGTGATGTAGCACTTTCCTTGCATAACAATGGATTTATGATGTGCCATTATTGCGGCCATATCGAAAGAGTTCATAAGGAATGTCCTAAATGCAAATCCAAGATGATTGGAGGCTTTGGAACCGGAACCCAGAAGGTCGAGGAGGAGATTAAAAAGATATTTCCTGCGATAAAAACCTTAAGGATGGATAAGGACACTACAACAAAAAAGGGTTCGCAAAGCAATATAATAAATCAGTTTTTAAATCACAAGGCAGAAGTGTTGATCGGAACACAGATGATAGTTAAGGGGCATGACTTTTCAAATGTAACTTTAGTTGGTGTTCTGCTTGCCGATATATCACTTTTTTCAAATGATTATATGGCAGGCGAAAGAACCTTTGACCTTTTGACACAGGCGGCAGGAAGAGCAGGAAGAAGCGAGAAGAAGGGAAAGGTTGTAATTCAGACCTATCAGCCGGAGCATTATGCCATAGCAACAGTAAAAAAACAAAGCTATGAGGACTTCTTTGATATGGAGATAAGCTACAGAAGTCTTCTCAAATATCCACCGGTGTATAATATGATGGTTATGATGCTTACTTCGGAGGATTATGACAGACTGAACGAAGAGACAAAAAGCTGCGCAAAGCTTATAAAGGATGCCTTTACAGGAGACAAAAAGATTAGGATTATCGGTCCTGCGGATGCGTCTATTGTAAAAATAAATGATATATACAGAAAGGTTATATATATAAAATCAGATGATCTTGAAAAGTTAAGAGGAATAAGGGAAATGTTCGATGAATATGAAGCAGAGGGCATAAGTATCATGTTTGACGTTAATCCTGTTAATTCTTATTAATAAAAAAATCATTTGAGGAGATATTAAGAAAAGAGGTAAGTAAAATGGCAATACGAAATATCAGAATTGACGGAGATGACATTTTAAGAAAAAAATGCAAAGAGGTCAAAGAGATGAATGACCGTACAGGTGTGCTCATAGATGATATGCTTGATACAATGTATGACGCTAACGGTGTTGGTCTTGCAGCTCCGCAGGTGGGAGTCTTAAAGCGTATTGTTGTTATAGATGTGGATTATGAGCATCCGTATGATAATCCTTATGTTATGATCAATCCGGTCATACTTGAAAAGGAAGGAGAGCAGACCGGTGATGAGGGATGTTTAAGTATTCCGGGAAAGGTGGCTGAGGTTACAAGACCTGAGAGAGTGGTTGTAAAATATCTTGATCGGGAAATGAAGGAAGTAACCTTAGAGGCACAAGATCTTTTTGCAAGAGCTATTTGCCATGAGTTGGATCATTTAGAGG
>CACWQH010000064.1 GCA_902762955.1 uncultured Lachnospiraceae bacterium | reverse complement strand
TCCTTTCATTTCCTTTCTTTTAGAATACAGCACTTTAATAAAAAAATAAAGTGCGTAAGTTTAGTTACCGGTAACTTACACACTTTATTTTACACTCTCAAGCTTTTACATTTATGTAAAAAAGCTTCCTTTTCATGTTTCTGAAATTATATTGAGTTTAGTGAGCCTGCGTCGAAAGCCTACGCGAGAGCGTGTCCTTCGAAGACCTTATATATGATAAGCACCCTTAAGGAAACTAACTCCGGCAGTTACACTATTTATATCCTGCCGACCCTTGCTCGATAAACCGGAGTTTAACCAGAATTATTAAAAATTTTAACTATATTTGAATGATTATCTGTCAATTCAGGAGATTACTTAACTTTGTGCTTTTTCATTAACAATATTCCTATCAATGAAACAACCATCAATAATGCCATTGGAACTACAGGGAGCGAATCTCCCGTCTTAGGCGATGCTGCTGTCGTTTTCTTAGCCGCCTCGGTAGTTGCAGGTGTTGTAACCTCTGCAGGTGTTGTGGTAACTGTTGCCGGAGTTGTGTCTGTATGCTTTTTAGTTGTAAAGCTTGTACTTACTTCACCATCTGTATATACAAATGTAAGAGTATGTTCTCCCTCAGTCAATGTATCAAGAAATGCAGCCTTAATAGTTGCAATCGTACTACCATTTGTAATTGTTCGATTTGCTTCATCAACAACTTTTCCATCTATATTAAGTGCCTTAAGTTTATCTACCTCTCCGCTTGCTCTTACCACAAGATCCTTGCCTGACTCATTTTCAATAGTCTGGTTAGCACCGTCAAGAATTGTGTATGTAGGTTTCTTTTCTTGTTTTGTCCACTTAGCATAAACGGTTGTATCTGCTGTTATCGGCTTAGAAAAATCGAATTCAGTCTTCCAATCCTCATCTGCATACCATCCACCAAAGTCAAATCCTGTTCTGGTTGGATTTGTACCCGGTTTTGTTGCTGTTTTACCTGACTCTATCTCCTGAAGATCTACCTTGCTTCCTTCACCGGTTTCAAATTTTACATTGTAAACAGTTGGTGCCGGAGCAACTGCCTTGACTCTTGAAAATACAGCAAACTGAACATCACCGCAATATCCCAACTCAAAATCGGTTCCGCCATTTACCTTTACCGAAACATTGTCCGAAGTATCAAATTCATATCCCTCTTTCGGTGCAAGGAAAACCTCAAAATAATAATATTCACCTTCTTTAATTTCAGTTCCAAATATCGAACCACTATCATAAGTCGGATCGACAGAAGGATAATTATTAACAAACATTGTCCATGTTACTGTATAATTTGCACCACTTTCTAAAGTTATACTTGGCTTAGTGCTTTCATCAACAATTGTTGAACCGATTTCAGGTGAGCCTACAGTAATATTAATCTCATTGATTTTTTGAGTAGTTGCGCCTTGGTCTGCCAACGTAACGGTTATTTCAGTATATCTTACATCGGCAGACTGTGTCAATACTCCCTCTATCATCTTAGGAGCAGTATTAGCCCCCTCAAATCTCGCATATTTGTAATTACCGTTTTCAGCGGAAAATAATGGTAAAACCACATTCGCATCTACAATTCCAACATTAGCTGCCATCATAGCCTCAATAAATTCTTGACGCTTAGCGCCTATATAGGTTTGCATATCCGTATCGGCACTTACTTCCTCGCTTGATGTTCCGACCTTTGTTACTGTGAATCGACTTTCTCCCATTCTTCCTACATCAGCCCTCGACTTCACCCCTGGCACCAGACTAAATATCAAAGCCAGTGCAAGAGTAAATGCCATAATCCTTTTCTTCTTAATTAATTTCATAAAACCTCTCCTTTCATACTTTTACACACAATATACGCATATGTACTAAGTGTCTTTTAGAATTTTTCAATATATGTTTAAATTATATCTTCCCCCTAAAAAATTCAACTGACATTGATGAGACATTTGTCTCAAAATCATCCAAATCCTGTCGTATTTACGACATACAAATGTTTACACTATTTTCATACGAAAAAATATGCTTTTATTTATTCCGCTTATATTTATTATTCTCATTTTTTTAATCCAAATGTATCCAATCGGATACAAATGTGCAAAATTTAATCTTGTCTTTTTGTATTTATAATGATAGTCTTTCTATATGTGATATCTTTTTTATATTTAAACGGAGAACATAATTTCATCAAAAAACAACTATAGTTAAACGCTACACCTCCCTATTGTACTTTTATACTTTATGAACAAGTTGGCTCGATGGTCTTTGATTATCTTTTAATTTTTTATGTTATTTTATAAAGTAAGTAACGATAGAAAGGATGATATTATGTCAATTTTAAAAGATCGCTTCCCTATGATAAGAGACCGGGAAGCTGTTATAGATGAGATTAATAGGAATACTAATCTTAAATTTACATTTGATTCATGGACAGCGGACCAGCAAAACCGTTTTCTCGACTACTGCACAGGTGAGAGAGGCCTAAAAATTTGCTATGATCCGTTTTTTAAGGAAATATTTAATGTTGAATACGATAAATCAAGGCTTAACGATCTTCTTTCATCCATTATGGGTGAAAGGGTTGAGATTATATCGGTTCTTCCAAATGAAGGCGCTCGGATATCTTCGGAAAGTAACTTGATTTTAACCGATATCCTTGTCCGTCTTGAAAACGGTAGCCTTGTAAATGTCGAAATTCAAAAAATCGGCTATACATTTCCGGGTTCAAGAGCATCCTGCTATTCAGCGGATCTGCTGCTTCGTGAGTACAAACGCAAGCGTGACAAAGATGGTAAAAAATTTAACTACAGTAATATAATGCCTGTATATACCATAGTGATATTTGAGGAAAGTCCGGCAGAGTTGAGGGCCGCAAAGGATTATTATATACATAAATCAAAAACCATATTTGACTCCGGAGTTAAAGTCAGCCTTTTGCAGAATTTCATCTTTATATCACTTGACAACTTTAAGGATATCTTGCAAAATAGAATCAAGGCAATTCGTAACGGTTCGGAAAACAAGACTTTATCCGGTGAAGAACTGTTACATAGCAGGCTTGAAGAATGGCTTATGTTCTTAAGTGTGGATGAACCCGAGTTAATCGAGGTACTCTTACGCTACAGACCGTACTTTAGTGATATATATGCCGATATTTATGAAATGTGTCTTAACACTGAAAGGTTGATGAATATGTATTCAGAATTATTGTCCGAGCTTGATAGGAATACTGTGGTTTATATGATCGACGAACTGAAGGCTGAAATTGACAATCAGAAGGCTGAAATCGATAGTCAGAAGGCTGAAATCGATAGTCAAAGGGCTGAAATCAATAGTCAAAAGGCTGAAATTGATAGTCAAAGGACTGAAATCGATAGGTTAAAAACGCTTCTTAAAAACATACAATAAAAGTGAACAGGCTTGGTTAACATCAACCAAGCCTGTTCATTTTTTGTGAGATATTTATCTCAATACCACAATATTTATAGCAAGTAACCTTAATCTAAACCGGAGTTTAGCTAAGCGGCGCACTGCATACCGAGCAGTGTCCATCCGGAGTTGGTGTCATTGTGCTGCCACAGTATGGACATGTAACCGATGCAACACTCATCTGTGGAGCAGGCTGCATCTGTTGCTGTGGTTGCACCGGTTGTTGAAATTGTTGCTGTGACTGGAATGATTGCTGCTGGCCCGGCTGCATTCCGTTCATCTGTGGCTGGAAACCCTGCTGGCTGTTAAGATATGCCTGAAGCTGTTCCGGAGTTCCTGTAGCTGCAATAGCTTTTAACTCTTCAACTCGTCTCATATTCTCTGTTGCCTGTATAAGAGCTGCATCCTGTGAATTAAAGCCCGTCTGGTTATATGGATTTGCCTGGGATTGAGCCCCTGCCTGCATTCTCATGCTTTCAATGGCTTCCTTCATTTCGTTACCGATGTTGATGTATTTGTAATATTTTTCCAAATTTCTGTCCGTCGCATATGAGGTGCTGACTGTCCAGCCCGAATTGACAGCAGAATTTGACATATTGTGCTCACCGGTGTTTACCGAGCCATTGCTTATGGAAAAATCCATTTCATCAAAATAAGGATTGCCATTTACAAATATTTTTGCTTTAAATGTATATGAATACTCGTATTTTGGCGGATTGTAGCTTACCTGCTTACCATCCACGGTTCTCTTTAATTCTCTTCTGCTTTCATCAATCTTAAGGTCGATACCGGATGCCTGAGAAAAGTCCAGTATATCCGGATTATCCTCTACAAAATTACTTGTACGTGAAACAGTAAATTTGCGATTGTTATCATCGATAAACAGCTTATAGTTTTCACCAATGGTTCTGGTTGTCTGAAATCTGCTTGCTGCCTCACGGTTTGCCTCACGATAGCTAAGCTGCTGCTTTATTCCCTCTATCGTGCTGTGACGGCGCTCTGAAAACCAAGGTGAAAGCTTCTTGGCACAATCCTTACAAAGATTTCCGTCATCTACCTTTCGGTTTCCCAAAAGGCTTATTTTCTCTCCACATACATCACAAAACTTCTTATCAAATAACCCCATTTTTTTCCTCCTATCTTACATTTATGTGTAACAGGGACAATCATTACTTATTATCTCACATAGACTGTATATAAAAATGTGCTAAGCTTGGCGTTAAGTAACACGTGTCATGCGTATACAATTTTATATACAGTCGTGAGTTTATAAAACGTCACTGTATCACACTTTATTACTCTACTGTAACTGACTTAGCCAAATTACGAGGCTTATCAACATCAAGTCCCTTTGCTTCAGATGTATAATAAGCAATGAGCTGAAGTATCGCTGCTGTAGCAAATGCTGTGAATTCACTGTCAAGCTTTGGTATTCTTATATGCTTGTCGCAGATTTTATCATCATGAACCTCTTCGTCCATGCTTATCAATACAACATAAGCGCCTCTTGCCTTAACCTCTCTTATGTTGGATATAACCTTTGCGTAGACATCCTCCTGGGTTGCAAGAGCAATTACCGGAACATTTTCAGTTATAAGAGCAATTGTTCCATGCTTTAATTCTCCCGCTGCATAAGCTTCTGCGTGAACATAAGAAATCTCCTTAAGCTTAAGGGCTGCCTCAAGACTCATTACATAGTCAAGACCTCTTCCAATATAAAATGCATCCGGAGCAAGCTTGATATGATTGGCAATACGCTTGATGTTATTGGCATTTTTAAGTGTCTCTTCTATTATGTTAGGAGTATTCATAAGCTTGGTTATGAACTCCTTTGACTCCTTTTTGGTAAGGATTCCCTTTACAAGTCCAAGCTTGCAGGTGATAAGATACATAGCCGCAACCTGAACAGTATAAGCCTTTGTACTTGCAACCGCAATTTCCGGACCTGCATGTGTATAAAGCACATAATCGCTTTCACGGGCTATGGTCGAACCCTTTACATTTACAATTGATAAAACCTTCGAACCCTTGGATTTTGCAAGCTTAAGTGCCTCCAGAGTATCTATTGTTTCACCCGACTGTGATAAGACGATTGTAAGAGTATGCTCGTCAATAATCGGATCCTTATATCTGAACTCTGATGCTATCTCCACGATTACCGGGATTCTAAGCTTCTTTTCTATAAGCTGCTTACCCACCATACCTGCATGCATGGCAGTTCCGCAGGCAACAACCGTTACATTTGTGCAATTCTCAAATACCGCATCATCTATCTCATCCTCGGTAAAATCAGGAAGCCCGTCTGAAATTCTCGGAACAACTGTATTCCTTATAGCATCCGGCTGCTCGTATATCTCCTTAAGCATAAAGAACGGATATCCACCCTTCTGCGCACTGGTTATATCCCAGTTGACGGTAAGGAGCTTCGGCTTTACCTCATTTCCTTTAAGATCCTTTATATCTATTCCCTTATCGGTAAGCGTAAGTATATGATATTCAGGAACTACAAAGTATTCCTTCGAAAATGCAATGAGCGCCGTAAGGTCTGATGCGATGACCGAACCCTTGTCGCAGGATGTAGCTACCATAGGGCTTACATTTCTAATAGCAAAAATCTTGCCCGGTATATCCTGAAACATTATGCAAAGTGCAAATGCACCGGAAAGAATCTTAACAACATGCTTGATTGCCCTGTATGGATCATCCTCGTAAAACTTGTCGATAAGTGCTGCAACAACCTCCGAATCCGTCTCAGAAACAATGGTGTCCTGAAGACCATACTCAACTATCAGTTCACGATAGTTTTCAATGATACCGTTATGTATAAGAACTACCTTGCCGCATCTGTGAGGATGCGCATTGGTGTCGGTTACTCCTCCGTGTGTAGCCCAACGCGTATGTCCGATACCGCATGTTGCATTAAGCTCCTCCGAATTGCAAAGCTTCTTTAATTCAGCAACCTTGCCGGTTCTTTTTCTCAAGGTAATCTCGCCATCTGCAAGAAGTGCGATTCCCGCACTGTCATAGCCTCTGTACTCAAGCTGCTCCAAACCATTTATAATAATATCCTTTGCAGGTACATTACCTGTAAATCCAATAATTCCGCACATAAAATGATCTCCTTATATTATTTTTCAAAACAACAATACACAGACAAATCCTTTAAATTTGCGAATTTGTCCTTTATAATTATATTTTATTATAATCAATCGTACATCATGCCATTAGGATATAAATGTATTCTTAATTAAATCATGCCATCCTGGTAAAATGTATTCTTGATTTTTACCGTTTGCAAGACCTCTGTTTTGAAGTTACCCTCATATTTAATCTCACATATCGCACACGGTAATCGTACGGGAAAGCATCCGCCGAAATTTCGATAACCTTCCTCCTCGTCAACCTGAAAGATGTCATGCCACATCGGACACATATCACGTCTTTACCCATCTGACAGGTGCTGGCGCTAAGGTTCTTAACCTTTCGAAATCCATATCCTCCTACATATAGACGTCTTATTATATCATAACCACAAAACAAACGCAAATATGATACTTTTTAAATTTTTTAAAATATCTGAATCCAACGGATTCAAATAAAAAAATCGGCCAAAACTATCCAAAATGTAGCAGATATATGATATAATGAGATTTACGGCGATGAGAACTTGCGGATATCAATATAAAGCGAAAGATCATTATGCTGTAATACGAGATGAATAAACATTGCAAATTAACTTTTAGAGGAGAATTATTATGAATTTTAAAGAAAAAAGAGAAAAAAGTAATATGTTATTTATCACAGGTGGATTGTTTGCTATTTTTCTTATAGCTCTAATTCTATTTGGAAAACATACCTTTTCTTATACATTTTCCGGAAAAACCAAGGATGCTAATCAAATAATAGCCTCCGGAGAAGAATTAAAAAAAGGTGATATGGTTACATTAAAAATTTATTATTTAACGTCTGCATATGCCGAAACGAAAGGAAACTTTAAAACAAGGCAAAGTGCTTATCATTACATTGCATGGCTTGAGGATGGCAGTCTTATATCCATTTCCGCACATGATAACGACACTATTCAAAAGTTTAATAAATTTGCAGACGAGATCTATGACTATTCATGGGGAAAAACCGCTACAGCACCAGCGCCAATTACAATTACAGGGAACATTCACAAAATAAATTCCAAGGTGAAAAAGTTTTATAACGAACAGGTTGACGCTGCAAAATATACCCTTAATCCAAATACTATGAGCATGGAAAGGGATGAATCTAAATTTTCAAAGGTATATGATTTAGAAATTGATACCAGCTATTCAAGAAGTAGTATGAAATTATTATCTGTTGTTATAATACTATTGACTGTTTTATCCGGAGTGGCATTTATATATATATTGCTTTTCTATGACAGAGACTCAAAAATTCCGGCTGAACAGCCTGTTTCAAGAGCCTATAATACCACTGCCTCCAATAATATTGAAAATGATCCGATATTCAATAAATCATTTTATAATACATACACCAATAAAAATTCCGACAGCAGTACCATGGAAAAGGTCAAAAAATCCGAATCAGATTTCAAGTCTGACATTTTAGATGACAGTTTTGACAACGATTATGAATCAGACAACGAGCCAAACAACGAACCAAAATCCACCGGCAGCAAATTTAAGCTTAAGGATATCGACTAATAATTATTCAACGAATCGTATTTAATTAATTTCATAATTTTTTTAAATTATATTCAATAAATTTGATAGTCCTATACGTATATTATATATAAATCATTTTGTAAATAATATATCAGGGAGGTATGTGGTTATGAAAAAAAAATATATTAGTATGATATTGTGCCTTGTTTTATGCTCTTCGCTTTTTGGATGTGGCAAAACATCTGATTCTGATAACAAAAACACACAAGCTACTGAGAGCAGCAAAAATAATGATACCGAGGTTAACATAGCACTTGATTATTCGGAGAATGATATAATCCTTGTACGTGATTATAATAATTATGCGGAGGGCTTTGTTCGATACGGTTATTTTGTCGATGGTGGAGGAAATATATATAATTATAGTTTTTCAGATGGATTCTATGGTGACAATTCTTTCTACAGTAACGGTTCGTATTCCATGATAGAGGAGCTTCAGGCAATTCAAAAATACGCTGAGCCTACCGGTTCATGCGATACAAGTCTTGTTGAAATGCTCTATACGGAAGGTATGCAGATAGACCCGGCTGCAAAACCGGAAACCGGCCCGGTCTTTGCCTGTGATGCCGGACAATCAAATCTTTATTTCCATAACCCAAAAACCGATGAATTTATCGTTATCTGTGGTGCAGGTGATACGGAGCTTATCCCAACAGACAAGCATTCAGAGATTATTTCCAAGCTGGAAGGAAAGATAGGTGCCTCGGAAAGGTCAAGTGACCCTATAATGCTTTTTACACCTGATTATTACAATTATGCCAACGCCCATTGCGGATATATGGATGGACTTGAAGGCGATTACGTTTTACTGAGTCAGGGCGAGGTTGCAGCCTTTAGAGAACTTACGGACTTTGATATCAATACTCTTTTTCCTAATATATCAACCGATGAAGAGGATTACCCATACGGTCGTTATATCTACTTTGTAAACATTGAAAATGTGCCTTCTACAGGTTACAACATAGTATATGATGCCATGCTAAAGCAGGGTGATAAATATGTATTTATTCCGGGTAAAAACTATAAAACACCGGAACCAGAAGAAACTGTAGGTGAAGCAATGGACGGATTTATAAATGTATATGCTGTATGCTTCGCTGACAGTAGTCCTGAATATTATGATTTTCTTGATTGGGGAGGTGAGCCGCTAAAGCGGGTTGAAGCTTCTGATATTCCAAACGCCTCGAACAACGGCAATGATGAACTCGATGATGAAGCCGCAAAAATATTCTCTGAAGCAGCCGGCGAATACTATTTTGCAAGCGGTGCCGGTGCCTGGTCAACAGACCTTACCCTTAACGAAGACGGAACGTTTGATGCCCAATACCACGACTCCAATATGGGTGAATCCGGTGACGGCTACGATGGTACCACCTACTTTGGCATATGCTCCGGTCAGTTCACTATAACCGGAAAGGTTGATGATAACATATATGAAATGACTATGGAAATTACTGATCACTCCCCATTAGACGAGGAATATATCGAAACCTACGAATATGATGACGGCACAAGCTATAACAACCGCATGGTTTACTCCGAAGTATATGGTATCGATGACGGCACAACCTTCTGGCTCATCCTGGAAGATGCACCAACAGACGAATTGCCTGAAAGCTTCATATCCTGGATGTCCATGTCCCGTGCCTGGGGCGATAACATACCTGCCTTCCTCCCATTCAACGGCATATACAACATAGATGGCGATGCCGGCTTCGGACAGTAAAAAAACAAATTCCGGTTTGTCGGGCATGGGTCGGCAGGATATGGGTGTAACTGCCGGAGTGGGTTCTCTAAAGGGTGCTCATCATATATAAGGTCTTCGAAGGACACGCTCTCGCTCGGTTAACGACGCAGGCTCACTAACCTCAATATAATTTCAGAAAAAAGGGATTAAAATCATTTTTGCATAAATGCAAATGTTTTTAATCCCTTTTTCTTCATTATATTTCGCTAAGT
>CACWQH010000063.1 GCA_902762955.1 uncultured Lachnospiraceae bacterium | reverse complement strand
GTTAGTGAGCCTGCGTCGATAACCGAGCGAGAGCGTGTCCTTCGAAGACCTTATATATGATAAGCACCTTGAGGAAACCTACTCCGGCAGTTACACCCTCTATATCCTGCCGACCCTTGCCCCGATAAACCGGAATTTAGAATACAGGAACTACCTGTCCTTCGTAAGTGTTGTTTATGTAGTCACGAACCTCGTCAGAGTTAAGAGCTTTGATAAGCGCCTTGGTTTCCTCTGAGTTTTCGTTGCCTTCCTTTACGACAAGTACGTTCTTGTAGGTATCAGCTGCAAGAGAGTCAGCCGCTTCATATGCAAGTGCATCACTTGAGCTTAATCCTGCCTCAAGGGCATAGTTACCGTTTACTGCGATTATATCTACATCATCGATAGAACGTGCAACCTGAGCTGCTTCAACCTCTTTGATTTCAAGGTTAAGAGGATTCTCCTCTATGTCAAGAACAGTTGCTGTAAGACCTACGTCTGCCTTAAGCTTGATTAAGCCCTGAGCTTCAAGTAAGAGTAAAGCTCTTGCTTCATTGGTTGTATCATTTGGTACTGCAACAGTTGCGCCGTCCTTTAAATCATCCAGGCTCTTGGTCTTGCCGCCATAGATTGCAAATGGCTCGAAGTGAATACTTGCTACAGCTACAAGATGAGTTCCGTTCTCAGCGTTGAAATCATCAAGGTAAGGTGTATGCTGGAAGAAGTTTGCATAAAGCTCACCATCTTCTACTGCGGTATTTGGAAGAACGTAGTCGTTGTATTCTACTATCTCTAATTTATAACCTTCCTTTTCAAGATCATCCTTAACAACCTCAAGAATCTCTGCGTGTGGTGTAGGTGTTGCACCTATCTTAATAACCTTTTCTTCCTTCTTCTTTCCACATCCGGTTGTTAAACCTGCTACAAGTGTAAGTGCTGTTACTAATGCTAAAATCTTTCTCTTCATAATAAATTCCTCCTAGTATTATAAATTATATTTTATGATGAATAATGCTTTGGCCCGGTGATTACGCCTAACCCCTGCTGTCATCATATTTACTTAATTAATTATTTGTTCTCTTATCTATTTTATTGGCTGCAAACATTCCGACTGTCTGGAAAATCTGAACTATGACAATCAAAAGTGCAACCGTGATAAGCATAATGTCTGTTTTGTATCTGTAGTAACCATAGTTTATGGCGATTGCTCCCAAACCGCCACCACCTACAAAGCCTGCCATAGCTGAGTATCCGAGTATGGTCGAGATAGCTATGGTAAATCCGACAGTAAGTGAAGGTTTTGCTTCAGGAAGCAGTACCCTTGTTATAATCTGTATGGGGGAGGCCCCCATTGCCTTGGCAGCTTCTATAACTCCCGGGCTTACTTCTTTTAGTGAGGACTCAACCATTCTTGCTACAAATGGTGCAGCTGCCGCAACAAGCGGAACGATGGTCGCTGTTGAACCGATGGTTGTTCCGACAATTGCTCTGGTTACCGGAAGCATTGCTACTAAAAGTATAAGAAACGGTACCGAACGGATCATATTAATGATTACTCCAAATATGAAGTTGACCGGTTTATTTTTCAGTATTCCGCCTGTATCTGTGACAAAAACGATTATGCCAAGCGGTATACCTATTACATAAGCAATTATCGTCGATACAATTGTCATATAAAGACTTTCTAAAAGTCCGTCCTTTAACAACGTAATCAAAGTATCAATCGGTAGTGACATCAGCATTGCCTCCTTCCTCATAATGTATCTGCTTTTTATCTAAAAATGCTTTTATCTTTTTAACAGCCTCTTTATCCTCCGGAAGCTCAATCAGCATCTGACCGTAGGCCTTACCGCCTATATCCTCCGTGTTGGCACCCAATATATTGACACAGGCACCGGACTCAAGAGTAAGTTCCGAGATGATCGGCTCATATGAGGATTGACCATCAAAGGCAAGTCTTAAAATGTCGGTACGTTTTCCTTTTTCTATACGATTTCTTTCAGGAAGTATAAGTTTCCTTGCTGTATCGGATTTAGGATTAAGGAATATATCCTTTACGGTTCCGACTTCCTTAATAAAGCCATCACTCATGACTGCAACACGGTCACATATCTGCTCAACCACTCTCATTTCATGAGTTATAACAACGATGGTTACTCTCAATTCTTCATTTATCTTTTTTAGAAGTGCAAGTATGGAACGCGTTGTTATCGGATCAAGTGCACTGGTAGCTTCGTCACAAAGCAAAACCTCCGGATATGTTGCCAGCGCCCTTGCTATGGCAACCCTTTGCTTTTGACCTCCTGAAAGCTGTTCCGGATAAGCCTTCGCTTTATCACTTAAATCGACCAGCTCCAAAAGCTCTTTTGCACGTTCGATTGCTTCTTTTTTAGGAACACCTGATATGATAAGCGGAAATGTAATGTTATCTATACAGGTCTTTTGTGCCAATAAATTAAATTGTTGAAATATCATTCCAATACTTCTTCTCTCCTGCCTAAGCTCTTTGGCACTTGCAGCGGTAAGCTCTACATCATTTAAGAAAACCTTACCTTTGGTTGGATGCTCAAGCAGGTTAATACATCGAACAAGTGTGGATTTGCCTGCTCCGGAAAAACCGATTATTCCAAATATCTCCCCGGAATTTATCGTAAGACTTACATCATTTACGGCATCGATTTTCTTTTTTCCGCGTGTCTCAAATTCTTTACTTACATGTTCAAGCTTTATCATCGTTATCACTTCCCCTCTGAACGTTTGAAAGTATAGCACCTTGATATGAATTTGAAAAATACATAAAAATAATAGCCCGTTATAGCTTTTTCCTATAACACCTTTAGAAATGACAGCGTAAAGGCTCCTCTGCCAAAAATATTATAGTGATAAATATTTATAAATTTTGTATAATATATGTGCTTAATGTTGATCGAGGGGAATGAATATATATGAAAGATAAAAAACAAATTTTAATAAGGGCTTTAACCATATGTATAGCAGTAGTTGGATTTATCGCTGTTGTTATGGGAATTTATCTTGCGAGCAGGTTTATCTACAACAAGAGTTTTAAGGATAAAGATAACGGTGCAGCCTCTTTAGATATCAGTACAGAACAGGCTACAATAACCGATGCTACTACCACTGAAACAACTGAACTTTCTGAAACGACAACCGAGGAAACCACAGAGGAACTGACGGAGGCCACACCTCTTGATGCCGGTGAGGATGTAACTCCTCCTGTACCTCTCGTTTTAAACAAAGAGCCTTATGTGAAGCAGTGGGAAAGCTTTGATGTACATAAATATATCGGATATGCGGATGACTGGGACCGAACACCAACCTTTACTGTCGATGGAAATGTTGATACATCAACACTTGGAGATTACCCTATCGATATATCAATTATCGATGAATCAGGAAATGAAACAGACGCTGAGATGACGGTTCATGTGGTATCGGAGCTTCCTACATCCACCCCACGTCCATCGTATGATTTTTCTGATTTTATAAGAGATTATAAAAACTCAAATACCGAGATAGGCATAGATGTTTCAAGATGGCAGGGAGACATAGATTTCAACCGGGTAAAAGCTGCAGGCTGCGAATTTGTAATTATGCGAATCGGCGGATATGATGACGGAAGTGTATATGTCGACAGCAATTACTATGCCAATATGAAAAATGCAAAAGCAGCAGGTCTAAAAGTAGGAATATATTATCACGCAGAAGAAAGAAGCGTAGAAGAAGTAAAACAAAATGTAAAGTGGCTGATGGGAGTTTTGGGTGACGAAAAGCTTGATTATCCGATAGCCTATGACTGGGAGGATTTTGCAAACTTTGAAAGCTACGAAATTAATCTCCATGACATAAACAACATATATCAGGCCTTTTACGATGAAATAAATTCTTATGGATATGATGCGATGCTGTACAGCAGCAAAAACTATCTGTTATGCCTTTGGACAAATGAGCAAAACACTCCTGTATGGCTTGCCCATTACACCAACAGTACCGATTACACCGGTGACTATATAATGTGGCAGATGGGCTGCACAGGAAAAATCCCCGGCATAACCGGGGATGTAGATTTCAACATCATGTACCTGAACAGATAAAGCTCAAGAATTCAAACACGCGCAGCGTGTCTGCTATGCAGCGATATAACAGAGCTGTATTCTATTCACCGGTTATACGTACGTTTGCGTCGAACATGCGATTATAACCAAGCCAATCTTTTTTACCTTTGTTGGCATTAATGAGTTCTGAAAAGGTTTCAAGCTTGGCATCAAGGTTATCTGCATGTGCGAGTGCAAGTGCTTCTATGAGTCCCGGCTTTTTAGGTGAGCCAAACTCAAGCTCTCCATGATGCGATAATATACAATGCTTAAGCTCATTTGCCAAAACAGTCGGGAAACCTTCTATGGTCTTGATTTTCTCATCAACCATCATTGCACCCATAACTATATGTCCGATAAGCTGTCCTTCATCCGTATAATCATTTTCAGGGAAATTGGAAATCTCATTTACCTTGCCGATATCATGAAGCAAAGCTGCACTAATAAGCAAATCCCTCTTAACTGCCGGATAATTATCAGCTATATATATACAAATTTTAGCAACAGATAAAGAATGCTCGAGCAGTCCACCTATGAATCCGTGATGAATAGACTTAGCTGCTGAATGATTTTTAAATTTCTTTACAAAAACATCATCTTCAACAAAAAACATTTTCAAAAGCTTGTTTAAATGCTCATCCTTAATGCTCTCAACTATACCGATAAGCTCTTTATACATACCCTCTATATCCTTTTCGGAACAAGGGAGATAATCACGTGGATCGTATTCACCCTCATCGGCTTTTCTAATTCTTTTGATGTTAAGCTGAAGCGAATTATTAAACGAGGTAACTTGTGCCTCTACGCGTATATAATCCAATGCCTCAAAATGCTCTATACCATTATTAAGCTCCCATACCTTGCCATCTATTGCACCCGATTTATCCTGTAAAATAAGTGAATAATATGATTTACCTGCTTTAGTCGTAGCTGCTGTTTTTGTTTTACAAAGATACACCTCCGAAATATTTTCGCCTTCTCTAAGTTCATTGATAAAATTCATGGTGAAACCCTTTCTGCATTTATAAATATTTATATATTATGTTATTATTTATCATCTCCTGCCGATTCCTTTTCGACAACAGATTTAGCCAGTGAAAATGTAAATTCGGTACCTACACCTTCCGTACTGACTACATTTATATTTTCATTATGAGCCTTAATAATTTCCTTTGTTATGGAAAGACCGAGTCCGGTTCCCTGCTTGTCCTTTCCACGTGAGGCATCAACCTTGTAAAAGCGTACCCAAATCTTTTGTAAATCATCTTTGGAAATTCCACAGCCCTCATCTTTTATTGAAATAAATACTTTCTCATTTTTTTCCGTAAGAGTTATGTATATACTCTTTCCTCCCGGAGTAAACTTAATTGCATTGTCCAAAAGATTATATATAACCTGCTGAATCTTGGTTTTATCGGCATGAACCATAGTATGCTCACAGTGATTATTAAGCCAGATTTTTATACCTTTTTCAATACATTTACCCTCATAGGAATTCATAGCCATTCTGACCAGCTCGAGCACATCAAAATCCTTTGCCACAAGCCATATCCCGTATGAATCAAATTTATTAAGCTCAAGCAATCCGGTTGTAAGCTTTGAAAGCCTGCTGGTTTCGTTTACTATGATATTGAGATATCTGTCCTGCTTTTCCGGAGGTATGGTTCCGTCCTGAATAGCCTCAACATATCCCTTGATAGATGTAAGCGGTGAACGGAAATCATGAGATATATTGGATATAAAATCCTTTCTGTACTCTTCAAGTTTCGAAAGCTCCGACGCCATATATTCAAGAGATGCCGCCAGCTGGCCGATCTCATCCCCTGATTTAATGTCAAGCTTTACATCAAAATTACCGGTTGAATACTGTTCCGCAGCCGCATTTATTTTCTTGATAGGACGCATGATTCGACCGGAGATAAGTCCAAGCACCGCAAAGGATATAATAAGCATAATCAAAAACGGAACATATATTGCCTGTATTATATTACCCTGCAGATCCCTGAGTTCCTCTTCTGTAGAATGCATCAAAATCATTCCGTCAGATATATTATTGATTCGAATCGGTATTGCAACCGTAACTACATCTGAATCAAAATGTCCGTAAAAATCTCCGGAAAATGTCTGTGTTGTAAGCATATCAAAATCCTGATTTAAAAAATAAATATTTTTTGGTGCTTCAGGATGTGATGCTGCCTTTGATGAAGCAATTACAATACCCTTATCATCCGTTATCCATATACTGGTCGCTAGAGTTTCGCTGTAGTACTCAAGGTTTTTAATAAGCTGCCTGTGAGTGATATTACCCTGAATATAATCCGAAACAGTCTGATCTGCTATAAGAAGTGCCTCATTTGTAAGTACCTCTGACCTTTCTTTGACCATAATACGCCTTGTTGTATATGTTGAATATACAACTACCGAAATAAACAAAGCTATTGACAGAAACAAAAAACCCAAAAAGATTTTATCAAATAATGAACGCTTCAATTATTATCTCACCTCAAATTTATAACCCTTACCCCAAACAGTAGTTATAGCCCAGTTACTTCCGTCATGTATCTTTTCTCTAAGTCTCTTTATGTGAACGTCAACAGTTCTTGAATCTCCGACAAATTCATATCCCCAGAGCTTGTCCAAAAGCTGGTCTCTGGTAAACACCTGATTAGGATGCCTTGCAAGGAAATATAAAAGCTCTAATTCTTTAGGCGGCATCTCAACCTGAACTCCGTCAAATATTACAGTATAATTAGTTATATTAACAAGTAATCCATCGTACTCAACGTATTCACCGTTATGGTCTGTCTGTGCAGCAAGATTATTTCTGTCAGGCGCATAGCTTGAACGTCTTAATACCGCCTTAACTCTCGCTACAAGCTCATTTGAATCAAACGGCTTAATCATATAATCATCCGCACCAAGCTTAAGACCTAAAACCTTATCAAAAACCTCTCCCTTAGCAGAAAGCATAATTATAGGTATCTGCATGGTTTTTCTAATCTCGGTGCAGACCTCATATCCATCTAAGTCAGGAAGCATTATGTCAAGGAGAACAAGATTAGGATTGTAGGTTTTGACGAGCTCAAGCGCATCCTTACCGTTATATGCAATCTCCGTTTCAAAGAATTCCTTTGTAAGATATAAGGATATAAGCTCTGCGATATTTTCATCATCATCTACTATCAATATTTTTTGTTTTTCCATATTTTCTTCCCCTCCAACTACAACTCAACTATGGTAACTCCGTACTCACCTTCACCATATTCACCTGACCTGAAGGACTTGACCAGCGGATGCTTTTTAAGGAACTGATGAATACCGTTTCTTAACGCTCCTGTTCCCTTTCCATGGATAATGGTCACCTTTTCAAGATGTGAAAGAGCCGCATCATCAAGATACTTGTCTATCAATGAAACTGCCTCATCAACCGTCTTTCCTATTACATTTATTTCAGGTGAGATAAACATAGCCTTGCCGGCAGATACACTCTTTCCCTTAGCCTTAATGTAATCCTTGGCAGGCTCAGCATCCGGTATGATAATAAGATCACTTATCGGCAGTCTGAAATTAAGTATTCCCATCTGCACTCCTGCGATGCCGCTTGCATCCGGAAGTGATGTAATACTTCCTTTTGCATTCATGCTTATCACTTCCACCGTATCACCTATATGAAAATCCTTTGCCTTATGATTGGAGGTACGCTTTGGTATATTTTCCTTCTTACCGGAATCATAGCTTTTAAGCTTGTCACGAAGCTTACCTCTTTTTTCCTCCATAAGCTTCATATCAGCCTTGGCAGGATTGTTGCGCCACTTATTATAATCACGTATTGTCTTGTCGGCTATATCCTTAGCCTCTTCTATCAAATCAGCAGCTTCCTCTCTTGCCTTAGCAAGTATTTCTGCCTTTTTATCATCGAGTTTTTTCTCTTTTTCCTTAAGACTTTTCTTAAGTTCTTCTACCTCATTTTTATACTGTTCAATTGCTTTTTTATCTTCTTCAATAGCATTTTTATTTTTTTCAAGCTCTGCGATAAGGCTTTCCATATCCACGCTGTCGGAATCCACATTGTCCCTTGCAGCATCGATTATATAATCCGGGAGTCCAAGCTTTTTCGAGATAGCAAATGCATTTGACTTACCCGGTATGCCGATCATAAGCTTATATGTAGGCTGAAGAGTCGTTACATCGAATTCACACGAAGCATTTTCCACGCCCTCGGTTGAAAGCGCATAGGTCTTAAGCTCACTGTAGTGAGTGGTTGCCATACATCTTGCTCCCATATTTTTAAGATGGTTAAGTATGGCTATGGCAAGTGCCGCACCCTCTACAGGATCGGTTCCTCCGCCTAACTCATCAAAGAGACAGAGCGTATTTTCCGTAGAATGATTTACTATATAGACGATATTGCTCATATGCGATGAAAATGTGGAAAGACTTTGCTCGATGCTCTGCTCATCTCCTATATCGGCAAATACATCATCAAATACCGCAAGTCTTGAACCCTCCATGGCAGGTATATGAAGTCCTGCCTGTCCCATAAGGGTAAATAATCCGAGTGTCTTTAACGATACCGTCTTACCACCGGTATTTGGTCCGGTTACAATCAAAAGATTATAACCCTCTCCGAGCCTTATATCCACAGGCACCACACTATGTTTTTCCAAAAGCGGATGTCTGCCCTGCTTGATATCAATAATTCCGTTCTCATTAAATATAGGCTGGCTTCCGTTATATGAACGCGCAAATTTTGCTTTTGCAAATATGAAATCCAAATCCACCAGAGTATCAAGATTAAACTTAATATCCTCTACCGCCTCTGCTGCCAGATTACTTAAGCCTTCAAGTATCTCTTCTATCTCGATTAACTCTTCGTTGGCAAGCTCCTTTATCTCATTATTAAGATTAACTACCGCCATAGGCTCGATAAAAAGTGTTGAGCCTGACTGTGAACGGTCATGTATCATACCCGGAAACTGTGAACGGTACTCCTGCTTAACAGGTATACAATAACGTCCGTTTCTCATGGTAATTATGCTGTCCTGAAGCTTATCCTTTGAAGCATCATTTTTTACTATCTTAAGAAGCTGTTCATGAAGCCTGTCATTGGTAAGCTTTATCTTTTTCCTTATAGATTTCAAATCGGAGGAAGCATCGTCCGCTATCTCATCTACAGCAAGTATACATCTTCTTATCTCCGAAGAAATATAAGAAAGCGGCACCAGCTGATTAAATCTTTCGGTAAGCGAATCATAGACTATTCCCGTATCTTCCTCTGCCTCACTCTTCTTTGAATTCTTTGTGGTAACCGTATCGGCAAGATCTGAACCGTCACCGTAAGCCTTAACCTCTATGGCAGCATTGATTACACCTGCCACATCCAAAAGCTCACCTGCTGTAAGCGCACCCTTAACCTCAAGTCTTTTTATGGATGCATGTATATCCTTAAGTCCCGAAAAGGATACATTTCCCTGTCTGTTGAGACGAAGCAATGCATCTCTTGTCTCCTCCTGATGGGTATTTATAACATTTATATCCCGCTGCGGCTTAATCCTGTCGCAGCGCCTTTTTGCCATATCCGAAGCCGCATACTCAGTCAGCATTTCTAAAATCTTATTAAATTCAAGTACACGCAGACTTCTTTTATTCATAACTTAAAATCCTCTTATATTACTCAGAATCCTGAGAAGCAATTATTTTTATGCCAAGCTCCTCAAGCTGCTTTTCGTCTACTATGTTTGGTGCCTCACTCATAAGGCAGGATGCATCCTTAATCTTAGGGAAGGCGATAACATCACGGATTGAGTCTTCCTTAGCCATAAGCATGGTAAGACGATCAAGTCCATATGCAAGTCCTGCATGTGGCGGAACTCCATACTTAAAGGCATTGAGTAAGAATCCAAACTGCTCGTAAGCCTTCTCCATAGTAAAGCCAAGCGCCTTAAACATCTTTTCCTGTATATCATTTTGGTGGATACGCACACTTCCTCCACCGATTTCATTTCCGTTTAATACGATAT
>CACWQH010000062.1 GCA_902762955.1 uncultured Lachnospiraceae bacterium | reverse complement strand
AGGCTTTTTGTTACCACCTATCCAGCAAATCTGTCCATCTTTACTTCAATTTTGGTAACATTTTTTTGTTTTTTAGGCTTTTTGTTACCACCTATCCAGCAAATCTGTCCATCTTTACTTCAATTTTGGTAACATTTTTTTGTTTTTTAGGCTTTTTGTTACCACCCATACCATAAATCTAACCTTTTTCACTTCAAATCTGGTAACATTTTTCGTTTTTTGGGCTTTTTGTTACCACCCATAACAAGAAATCATCATCAACCACTAAATAGTTTAACACCACAAAAAATAGAAAACAATAATTATATAAAACAAAATAATAAAAATAATAAAATACAAACCAAAACTCAAGTCAAAAATTCAATCCGACATTAAATGCAAGATTGTTTGGATTGACTAACCGCATATTTAAATGTTAAATTGAAATCCCATGAGGGAGTAGCAGGCACATTTATAATGTGCAGTAAGTCAACATACTGATTATTATAATCTGGCTTACTTTAATTTGCGAGACTCATGTATGACGTCAGTTATGCATGAATTCCCTTCATTTATAGAATTTTCAGGTATAGCTTACGGCTATACCTTTTTTATTTACTTAAGGATATTTAATTGACTTAAAGATAAAATTAAAAAAAACAGGAGAAAAAAATGTTAGAATTCGCTTTTATCGCAAACAGTATATTGCTCGGAATAGGTCTTGCCATGGATGCATTTTCCGTATCCGTTGCAAACGGACTAAATGATGCAAATATGAAAAAATCCGGCAAGATTAAAATCGCCGGAACCTTTGCATTTTTTCAGTTTATTATGCCACTCATAGGCTGGTTTCTTGTCACAAGAATTGCAGAAAAATTTGAAAAGTTTCAAAAGTTCATACCCTGGATAGCTTTATTCTTACTTTTATTTATCGGAATTGATATGATTATTGAAGGTATCAAGAACTCTGAAGAAAACAAAGACGATACAAAGCTTCCGAAAGGAGAACATAGTTTATCCTCTGATAAAGCAAAAAACAATTCTGAAGAATCATCCGATTCAGTACAAAAAAAAGAGGCGTTAGCCCTTGGTTTTATGACACTTATGCTTCAGGGGATTGCAACCTCTATAGATGCTTTATCAGTCGGTTTTACCATATCTGATTACGGATTTAAACCGGCATTATTATGCTCTCTTATAATAGCTGTCGTAACATTTATAATCTGTATAATTGGACTTCGCATTGGTATACATTTTGGAACAAAGCTTTCCAAAAAAGCTGCCATACTTGGCGGCTCCATTCTCATATTTATAGGTCTTGAAATATTTATAAAGGGTATATTTTTATAATTTCAAAATTAACGGTTTAATTTTTCAAATCATAAAGAAAAAGTATTAGTGCAAATTATCAAAATCAAACTTTAACTGCTCATACTCTTCTTTCTTTTCCCGGTCAGAACGTCCGTCTTTATTCTTCTGCCCAGTGAACTCTTCCTTCTTCTCCTGACCGACGTACCCTTCCATTTCTTTGTCAATCCATTTCATTATGACCTCAACCACATAGTTCTTTTCCTGATCGGTCAATTCCTTACCCGGCTTGATATGATGCCACTTCTTTAGACAGCCTCTGCAGCAGCAGGCGGTGGCATGCTGTGCTATAAACACAGGATGACCTTTCGTTGGAGTTTGTTTTCCGTCATTTGCAATAAATGCAGCGGTTATTTTTTTATTGATCAAATCCTCTGCATGCTCTCTTATGGTCTCTATTCCCTTGTCAACCACATACTGCTTATCCTTATCCTTTAAATGAAATCTGCTTCTGAACTTCGACCTTGAAAGTCTTTCAAACAAATCCTCATACATAATCTTTTCCTCTAAAAGTGTGTCACACTTTAGTGTGAAAAAAGCTCCGTGCTGAAGTATCTTTCTCCGGTATCCGGAAGCACTGTCACAACTCTCTTGCCTTTACCTAAAAGCTTTGCCATACGAAGTGCCACACATACATTTGTACCGCTTGAGATACCGCCGAGTATACCTTCTTTTTTCGTAAGCTCTTTGGTTGTGTTAAGAGCCTCCTCATCGGTAACTATTTCAAGCTGTGAGATAATATCCCGGTCAAGTATCGGTGGTATAAGTCCATCACCTATACCCATCTGAAGATGTGAGCCTATGGAGCCTCCTGAAAGTATGGCTGCATTTTCCGGCTCTGCTGCCCATATGAGAGTATCAGGATTGGCTTCTTTAAGAACTTTACCTATACCCGTAATCGTTCCGCCGGTTCCTATACCGGAGCAAAAGCCATCAATCCTTCCTTCTGCCTGAGCAAGGATTTCCTTTCCTGTATTTTCAAGATGAGCATTTACATTTTCATAATTGGAAAACTGATCCGGCACAAATACCTTCGGATTCTCATCACGCATTTTCTTAGCAAGCTTTATACATTCATCTATGCACTCGCCGATATTGTCATCATCGTGTACCAATATAAGCTCGGCACCGTACTGCTTTATCAAAAGTCTTCTTTCCTCACTCACGGAATCCGGCATGATAATTATAACCTTGTAGCCCTTAACCGCTCCCACAAGTGAAAGTCCTATGCCCTGGTTTCCACTGGTAGGCTCAACGATAATCGAGTCAGGCTTTAGTATGCCCTTTTCCTCTGCCGCCTCAATCATCTTAAGCGCTGTTCTTGTCTTTATTGAACCACCGACATTTAATCCCTCATACTTTACAAGGACCTCGGCATCATCCGATCCGGTCATGTGATTTAATCTTATAAGCGGAGTGTTTCCCACCGCCTCCAATACTGTATTATAAATCATAACATTTCTCATCTTTCTTTTTTTTAGATGACCTCGTGTTTAATCCATACCAACAAAGTCAGAATTAATTATAATCCCAAATCATCCATAACTCAACCATTTTATCAGCAATATTGCCTCAAAATCATAATATAATTTAACCGGAAAATATTGCTATGATTTGGACGCTGTGATAAAATATAGTTTAGTATTTATATATGGTTTCTATTCTAAAAATGATTAAATATAACCTAATTATGTACGTAAAGGAGCAAACAAAATGCAAACCAGAAAAAGAAGCATATCATTTAAAATTCAGCTTTTGCTAATTCTAGTAATTGTAATCTGTGTCACGGCACTTTCAATATTCTTAAGATTAATATTAAAGTCCTATCTTCTTGATGATAAAAAGAACAGTACAAAATCAATTGCAGAGCTTGCGGCCGGTGATATCGATCCGGAGGATTTTCAGGCAGTAATCGAAGAAGGCGGCGAAACGGATGCCTATGACAGAATTCTTGATACTCTCTCACCTTATATGGATGTGGAGGGTGTAACCTTTGTTTACACCATGACCAAGGATGAAAATGATACGCTATACTATGTAGTGGATGCCGACCCTGATGATCCGGCGGATGCGGGCGAAGAATATGAAGACACTACAGATATTATGTTAAAAACCTTCGAAGGTAAGGCCTTATCCGAGGACGAAATCACTTCTGACGAATGGGGCGATTTCATGTCCAGTTACGCTCCTGTTATTAAGGACGGAAAGGTAATCGGTATAGTCGGTGTTGACTGTGACGTTACATATATCGGTGAAGCACTCAATACTATCATGAAGCGGTTTATAATCGTTGCATGCTGCTTCCTTGTTTTAAGCATCATATTTGCATTCTTTATGAGCAAATCATTAAAGAAAAATTTCGTTATGCTTAACAGCAAAATCCTTGATATAGCAAGCGATGACGGTGACCTTCGTAAAACCGTTGACATACGCACCGGTGATGAATTTGAGGTTGTCGGAGAAAGTCTCAATACACTTCTTCAAAAGACAAGAAATACCATGAGCATCGCCCAAAGTTCATCAAGAGAAATAAGCGGCGGTTCCGGCGAAATCGCCATGTCGGTTAATGAAGTCGGTGAACAGATAAGTCAGATTAAGACAGCTGCAGCTGAGATAACCAAGGCCGAAAGCAGTGCCCTTGGCAATATGGAAGAAATGACCAACCAGTCCGCTCTCGCACTTGAAAATACAGAAAGCGTAGAAAGAGAGCTTGCCACAGCCGAGGAATTAATAAATGAAATCACAGAGCTTTCCAGGGAAATGAGTGATTTTGTAAATGATGCTGCCAATAACTTAAAAGATAAAAATGAAGAAATATCGGCAGAGCTTAATAACAGTCTGGAAGCAGCCGGTGCTGTAGCGGAGATAAAGACTCTTACCACTGCTATCCTTGATATAGCAGAACAGACCAATATGCTTTCTTTAAACGCTAGCATCGAGGCTGCCAGAGCAGGGGAAGCCGGAAGAGGCTTTTCAGTTGTAGCAACCGAAATTGCCAAGCTTGCCAATGATTCCGGTGAGGCTGCCGAAAAGATAAGTATAATTGGTGAATCCATCATAGATATAGTCGAAAGCTTGGGCTGCGTATCAAGTGAAATGATGTTATTTGTATCTGACAATGTAATGAACGATTACGAGCAGTTCCAGACTTACGGAAATGAATACTATGAAAAGGCTCAGGATATCTCTGAACGTACAAAGCTTATATATGAAAGCACCAGAGCCTTAAGAGACGGCATGAACAGTATGTCAGATTCTGCCTCCTCCATGCTTGCCGCATCCGAGGAAAACCTGGCAACCATTCAGGGTATCGCAGACAATCTTCAGGACATAGACAATTCTATGCAGTCCGTCAAGGCAAAAACCAACGACAACTTAAACGCAGTCAACAGCATGAATTTGGTTGTAGGCGGATATAAAATATAAAATTATATTGATAAATTTGTTAGAAAATGGTTTAATTGTAGTATGATTATTTAGCTATTTGAAATGGGAGGTTAAGGTATGGATAATGGCAGAAAAACTATAGCACTTTTACTTAGTGCACTTGATAACAGTTACGATGAATCACTTTGTAAGGGAGTAAATCTTGCCTGTCAGGAGCTTGGATATAACCTTGTAGTTCTTCCGGGTAACTATATAAAAAGAGAGGTTACTGCAAAGGATAAAAAACCATTTATATATCAGTTCAATACCATATATGATTGCGTTAATTCATCCAATATTTCAGGTATAATTATCGCAGCCGGAAGTATAGGTGCATTTACAAATGAAGATGGTGTACGCAGCTTTCTGGATAATTATAAGGATATCCCAATGGTACTTGTATCTTCGATATATAACGGATATACCTGCGTTAATTATGATAACTCAAACGGTATAAGAGACGGTCTTGAATACCTTGTTGAAGTCTGCGGATGCAAAAAATTCGGTATGTTAAAGGGACCTTCCGGAAACTCAGAATTTAATCAGCGTTATGATACATTTATGGAGATGATGAATAAATATCATATCACCATAACTGAAGACAACATATGCAACGTCCACCCATCAGATGATAATCATGATGCATGTAAGGCATTTCTTAAAAAGAATCCTGATATCGAAGCAGTATTTTGTATAAATGATTATTCCGCTCTTGATCTGTGCGACGAGATAAAGGCTCTCGGAAAGACTCCGGGACACGAGATAAAGGTTCTCGGATATGACAATACTATCCAGAGTTCAAAGGCTATACCTCCTCTTGCAACTATCTCCGCCGACCCTGTTACTCTCGGTCACGAAGCTGCAGCTTATCTTGATCTCAAGATGAAAGGAAGCAATGTTGATTCCATTAACCTTCCTGCAACTCTTGTAAAGAGAGATTCTCTTGGTACAAATGATAATGCCTACATAGGTTCAAGCAGCACCAGACATCTTGCAGAGATGGATACCGACGAAGCCTTTGATTACATCTTCTATCGTTTAAGAAGAAGCGGTAAATCCAAGGAACAGCTTCCGGAATATCAGGCCTTTGTCAAGCTGATTGAAAGTCTGAAGCTTTTCATGAATATGGAAACTATCGACGACGATGCATACTTTATGGTATCCAGATACTTCGGTGACTTTGCCTCATGTAACGCTACCAGATATGCTGATATCGAAAATCTTACCAGATATATAGACCAGATTAAGGTTGACTCTGTTATCCGTATGGAAATGGAATCACAGATAAACTTTGAATACATTTTTCAGGATCTTTATAAGACCATACTTCAGTCAACCGACAGCGACATAAGAGCTTCGGAAGACAGAAATATATTTACAAGAGAGGATATTAAGAAATTTGTTCAGATAACCGGAGATATCAAGGACGGAAGTGACGAAAACTACACCAAGCTTCTATCACATCTCGAAGGACTTCATGCAAAGAACGGATATGTATATATGCTCGAGGAACCAACCATCCATGAAAACATGGAACGCTTTGTACCAAAGGGAAGCCTCAAGTTAAAAGCCTTTATACAGGACGGTTCCATCTGGAACATCCCTGAAGATAGTCAGAGTGTAGAGCTTAGCAATATATTTAACAACGACTTCTTGGGAGGAAACCATTTCTCCATGGTTATGCTTCCGCTATACTTTGACAAAACAGTTTACGGTTTTATACTGCTTGAGCTTACTGACAAGATATATCCAAACTGCGAATTCTTATCCTTCCAGTTAAGCCAAAGCGCAAGATTAATCAATCTCTTGAAATAAACCAAAAGAGTGTGTCCCGAGGACACACTCTTTGTTATGCACAGAGCCACCGAAAGGAATATGTCAGCTAAAGCTGACCGGTGGCTCGCGCACGAGTAGGGGGCGATTTCATCTTCCCTACTCGATTTCTGTTCCTTCTATTATTTCATTGATTTCAACACAGATTACATCCGCACACTCTTCTGCAGTTGCTTTATCAAAGATATACTCATCCGTACCTTGTTTAAAAGCATCTATTATACTTTCATTTTCTATGTTAGGAATTATGAGCTGTAGGTTTTCCTGATGCTCATTCATTTCCTCGATAGCCTTATATTCGTTGGTTTCAGATAAGCCTTCTTCGTTCAAAATCTCGATTGCTTTCTTACTTACGGGCACTCCCTTTTCAGTCTGCTGAAGCTTAACCATATATGGATCATTTAAGAGATAGTTTAAAAGCTTTGCAGCCTCCTCAGGATGCTCAGTATTGGCGCTTATCGCCCACATGGTAGCCGGCTTGGTATACCATCCTGAACGCTTTGCATTTGGAAGCACCGGATACATACAACGGCTTACATTTGCTCCGGTCTCTGCAAGGCCGTCACAATAAATCTTTGTATCACTTACCCAGCACATGGTACCGGCTATCTCACCGGACATATATTTGTTTCTGTCAAATGTATCGACCGGACATAGAACATGTCCTTCGATAAGACTCCTATAAAACTCAATAAGCTCAGCCATCTCTGTCTTACTTATTGCAAGTGTACCATCCTGATTAAACATCTGTTTTCCGCTACTTTGCTCATAATACGAGATAATAAGTATGAACATCTGCTTTTTACTCATTCCAAGCACGTATCTGTCATCCTTACCAAGTACCTCTCCCATTTTAAACAAGTCATCCCATGTCTTAGGAAGACTCAAACCGTATTCATCAAGCACATCCTGATTATAATAAAACACATGGGTATTCATCGCAATCGGAAGTGCATTGAGCTTTCCGTTTTTTGTACCATATGCTTTTTCTTCTTCTGTGAAATTGTCGAGGTCTATGTATTCTGCAAGTTCATTTAAATCATAGAACCCTTCACCATCAGAGGAATACATATCAAGCCATGCATAATTAATCTGCATTACATCCGCTTCATTATCCGATTCCATCCATACCTTGGTACGCTTTTCGTAGCCATTCCACTCGCCATACCTGTATGAAACCATAACATCCGGCTCCTGCTCCTGAAAATGATCTACTCCCTCCATGGTATATACGTGTCTGGCATCATTTCCCCACCATGAAAGCTGTATCACAGTTTCTCCCTGATGAGTGGTAGTATAGCTTTTACCATATCCGGCATTAAAATTAACCTTTACAAGTGAAAATACAAGAAGTGCAGTCATTATGAAAAATATAATGATAAAAGTAAATCGTGCTTTATTTTTCATCATCTTCTGCCTCCTCTCCACAGAAAGTATAGCATGACTTTCCATTATTCTTAGAGATGTAAAGCGCACTATCGGCCCTTTCATATAAATCCTTAAAGTCCGTACCGGACACTTCCTTTATATAAACTCCGGCGCTTATGGATAGCTCACATTGCTCTCTCTCATATTCAAATTCTTCTGTAAATGCCTCGATTACCTGCTCCATCCTCTCTATGGCTGCCGCCTTTATATCCTCCATAGGAACGTCCTTACATCCGGTATAAAGAGCAAATTCATCTCCACCCAAACGTCCGATTATAGTCTGATTATTGTATAGTTTTCTAAGGAGCTTACCCATACGGATGATGACCTGGTCACCATAGCTGTGTCCAAGCCTGTCATTTATCTGCTTAAAGTTATCCATATCCATCATTACAAACACAACAAGGTCATCAGCAGGTTCCTTTTTAAGTTCATTTTCTACGGATTCCTGAAATGTGGCCTTATTCATTACACCCGAAAGTCTGTCTATCTCCGCCTTATCCTGAAGTGACGAAACCATACCATCCATAGGCTTAGAAAGCTTAGTTATTATAATGAGTCCGACAAGCACAAACATCATGGCAAGCGCACCGGATATACGCAGCGTAAAGGATTTAAGCTCCTGATTTTCCTTTAAAATAATATCAGTAGGCACTGAACATACAACTCGCCATCCGTTAAAGCAGACATTAGTATTTATCAGATAATCCCGCGTGACAATGCTGCTCGAGTTTCCGGCATCAAAAAATTCCTCTTCAATATTTTTAAGTATATCATCAGGCAGTTTTTCACCGATTTCTGAATCATCTGATGAATACATAATGGTATTTTCCTCATCCACAAGTCTAATCGTCATCTCATCAAGCTGCTCGGGATATACAAATACAGATGCAAGCTCCCTAGTATAAATAGAAGATATCAAAATCGCATTTGGATTTAATCTTTTGATATAGTACATGCGATCGAAATTACCGTTTACACCAAAGCACCAGCCATCATTTTTCTTAGGATTTGTTATATAACTTGAAAATGTATCATAGATACCACCATCCTTAAACAAATCCTGTGTTCCGTGAGAAACCCAGCCAACCTTATGATCATCTGCAAAAACAATTCCAAAATCAGAATAATTATCCATAAGACCTATATCAACAATTCGGTTTTTAATAGTCTCTTCATTTTTAACCTTATCATAATCTTCAATTTTTTCATCTGTTTCATCATAAAGATAATAGACTTCATCAGAAAAAAGAAGTGTAGGTGTGGTCTCCATACGTTCCAGATATGAATTGATATTAAGCTCAAGCTGTCTGCTGTTTGCCGCTATGAGATCCGAAACCTTTTCCTGCATAGCCTGCCCGGTACGGTCAAGGATAATATAATCAAGAAAGGCCGTAACAATTATTATGAGCATAGCAAATACAAACAACACCTCATATTGAAACAAACGAAAACGTTCATCCGAACGCTCCCGCTTGCGATTTTTATCTGACATGTAAGTAATCCTCCACTAATATGATAAACATAATTATATACTTATTTTTTTTAACATTCAAGTAAGCAAAAAAAATGTGTCAACGAAGATTATCTCCGCTGACACAACTGTTAAACTATTTTGTTCCGAAAATTCTATCTCCGGCATCTCCGAGTCCAGGGCAGATGTACGCATCCTTATTGAGACATCTGTCAACCTGGGCTACATAAATCTGCACATCCGGATGTTCGCTTGCAACCTTTTCAAGTCCATCAGGCGAGGCGATGATTGTCATGTATTTGATATGAGTACCGCCTGCTTTTTTAATCTGTGCAAGGGCGTCACAGGCAGAACCACCTGTCGCAGTCATCGGATCAAGCACAATTATAAGTCTGTCCTCTATAGGCTGTGGCAGCTTACAATAATACTCCTGCGGAACCTTTGTCTCCTCATCTCGATACATACCGATATGTCCAACCTTAGCTGCCGGAACCAGGGTAAGCATACCGCTTACCATACCAAGTCCTGCTCTTAAAATAGGAACAAGTGCCGGCTTTTTACCTGCTATAAAAGGGGCCATACATTCTTCTATAGGAGTCTCAATTGCAACCTCCTCTGTAGGCAGATCCCTGAGTGCCTCATAACCCATGAGCATAGCTACTTCCTCAGTAAGCTTACGAAACTCATTGGTACCTGTATTTTTATCTCTCATCATGGAAATTTTATGCTTTAAAAGCGGATGATTAATTACTGTGACGTTATCTCTCATATAAAATCCCTCCCTTGGTAAACGGTAGTGTCAAGTTGACACTCCTTTTTTGTTTCTAAATTCTTATATTTAGGGGCTTTGCAAATAAAAAGAGCATTGACCCCCTTTTTAGTGTATAATAT
>CACWQH010000061.1 GCA_902762955.1 uncultured Lachnospiraceae bacterium | reverse complement strand
TTTGTTCGGCAAGCCCTGTTTTCCGAGGCGTGAACTGGTAGCGATAACGGGTAAGGCGAAGTCGGGTAAGACGTTTGTCACGAGTATGCTGATGGCGTGTTGTCAGAGTCGCGACGTGCTGGCATTCCAGAGAATTGGTGATGAGCCGTTCAGGGTGCTGTGGTACGACACGGAGCAGAGCGACGAATCGACACAGGACATCCTAAAGAACAGGATTATGACTTTGATTAAAACGACCACGGATTTAACGGATTCAACGGATAAAAATTCGTGTAATTCGTGCAATTCGTTGTTTAAAAAAAGCATCGATGTCTTCAACGTGCGGGGTGTGGCGTGGAAGGAACGACGCGACCTGTTGCGCGAGGCCGTGACAAGATGCAAGCCTGACCTCGTGATTGTCGATGGCATCCGCGACCTGGTGAACGATATCAACGACGGTGTGCTGGCGCAGGAGGTGATGGAGGAACAGATGCACCTTGCGACGGAACACAACTGTTGCATTGTGTGTGTACTGCACCAGAACAAGAGCGGCGAGGACCACAACCTGCGCGGATGGATTGGTACGGAACTGATGAACAAGGCCTTTGAGGTGTACAGTTGCGAGAAACTGCTACCGCAGCGTATCTTCTCGTTGGAGCAGACATTGACGCGTAAGTACGACATCGAGCGGACAATGTACTTTGAGGTGGGTGATGACGGCCTGCCTGTATCATGTGGTGTGCCGACAGACGGGGGCAGCAAGGACAAAGCGGATGGTTATCCGCAACTGAATGCCGACTATATCCGCCACGACGAGCACGACCAGTGGCAGGTGGATGTGCGGCGGCTCTTCAGCGATGCCATTGGTGGGCGGCAACAGGTGACGGGTGCGGAACTGCGCTCGGAGGTGTGCCGACTGTCGAACATCCGCTCGTGGAAGTTCTATAACTCACTGTTGGAGCAGGCTGTCAACGGTGAGGTTATCATGAATGCCGGAGAGAGGCTTTCCGTGTTACAGCAGGATCATTACAAGTATGATGAATATAATGTAATGGACACAGTTATCATGGGTAATAAGAGACTCTATGAAATAATGAAGGAAAAGGATGCTATATATGCCAAAGAAGATTTCAGTGATGAAGATGGTGTAAGAGCATCAGAACTTGAAGCTGAATTTGCAGAGATGGACGGATGGAATGCAGAATCAGACGCAGCTACACTTTTAAACGGTCTTGGCGTAGAGACGGATATACACTATAAGCAGATGAGTGAGCTTGACGGTAACCTTAAGGTCAAGGTGCTTTTAGCACAGGCGCTTTTTGGTAATCCGGATGTTCTTTTATTGGATGAGCCTACAAACCACCTGGATTTGGATGCTATCGCATGGCTTGAAGAATTTTTGATTAATTTTGACAATACAGTAATTGTTGTATCTCATGACAGATACTTCCTTAATAAAGTATGTACACACATAGCTGATATTGATTATGCAAAAATCCAGCTTTATGCAGGTAACTATGATTTTTGGTACGAGTCAAGTCAGCTTATGATTAAGCAGATGAAGGAAGCAAACAAGAAAAAGGAAGAGAAAATCAAGGAATTACAAGAGTTCATACAACGTTTCTCTGCCAATGCATCAAAATCAAAGCAGGCAACCTCGAGAAAACGTGCCCTTGAAAAAATAGAGCTTGATGAGATTAAGCCTTCAAGCAGAAAGTATCCTTATATTGATTTCAGACCGAAGAGAGAAATCGGAAATGAAGTCCTTATGGTTGAAAATATCTCCAAGACAGTTGACGGTGTAAAGGTTCTTGATAACATTTCCTTTACAGTTGGTCATGACGATAAAATAGCATTTGTGGGACCAAACACCATAGCTACAACTACCTTATTTAAAATACTTGCCGGTGAAGAAGAACCGGATGAGGGTACCTACAAATGGGGTGTTACCACATCTCAGGGTTACTTCCCTAAAGATAACACCAAGGAATTCGATAATGATCTGGTAATTGCCGACTGGCTTGCCCAGTACTCCGATGACAAGGATGCAACCTATGTAAGAGGTTTCCTTGGAAGAATGCTCTTTGCAGGAGAAGATGGTGTTAAAAAGGTTAAGGTTTTATCCGGTGGTGAGAAGGTACGCTGCCTTCTTTCAAAGCTTATGATCATGGGTTCAAACGTACTTATCCTTGACGAACCTACCAACCACCTTGACATGGAATCCATTACAGCCCTCAACAACGGACTTATAAAGTTCCCTGGCGTTGTACTTTTCTCATGTCAGGATCACCAGTTTGTACAGACCACAGCCAACCGTATCATGGAACTTACAAACACAGGTCTCATCGACAAACAGACCACCTACGACGAATATCTTGCAAACGACGAACTTGCAAGAAAGCGTCAGGTCATGAACATGCCTGTTGAAGAAGACAACTAACTCCGGTTTCTCGCATAAAACAGGTACAAAAGTTTCTACCGGAAGGGAATGTAATATAGTCTTTTCTGTGACAGATCAGAAAAACAGATAGGCTGTTACAACACACCATCGATTTGTTAAATCAGAGCACTCATACTTTCGATATTCGCACAAAACCGAAAACTCGCTTCGCTCAGACAGTTCGGTTTCTGAGCGAATATCTTCAAGTACTCGTTGCTGATTTAACACAAATCGGGCGAACAGTTGTAACAGCCTATCTTTTTTTCTTTTTCTGTCATAATATAGTATATCGAACATTCCTTTCCGGCAGAAACATTTATACCTGTAGCTTGAAACTGCGCTGAATAGCGCAGTTTCAAGCTGTGAGTATCCGACTTCATCTTATATTCGACTTCACGCTGATTGATTAATGTAAAAGGAAAGTATATGAATAAGTCTGATACAACAACATTTTGTCCGATTTGCGTTAAATCAAAAGCGAAAATCCGCATAGATTCGCTCAGAAATCGAGCTGTCTGAGCGAAGCGAGTTCTCGATTTCGTGCGAATATAAAGGATTTGAGCTTATTGATTTAGCAAATTGATGACACGTTGTGTATCAGCCTTATTCATATACTTTCCTTTTTAGAAAAACTAAAATGCGTGAAGTTGTATATAAGATGAAGTCGGATACTTGCTTTATGCGAGAAACCGGAGTTTAGTCTATCAGGCCTGCATCAAAGATGTAGTTGAGCAGGCGCTTTGAATTTGCGATGTTTCGTGCGGATTGTCCCGGAAGGGCGATGTATACGTCGTCGTAGTCAAGGCCGAGACTTTCGGCAAATTCGGTTCCGCTTATGTCTATGGCGTAAGGTGTCATATCATCGTTTACGTTTTTTACGGAGATGATTCTTTCCGGACAGTTGTCATTTATGTATTTGCTCATACTTAAATCCAGAGAATCCTCCAGCGGAATGATAAGAGACATCTTGCCACAGTATTCAATTCCGGTTTTGTCTGAAATGACTACATCGAAGTAGTCATTATAGCAAAGAGACGGAAATTGGGCATATAAGGCATCATCAGGATTTTTAGAGTAATAATCTTCATATATATCTATATCAGCTTTGTTTGAGTAAAAATCTATCATTCTGTAAGAAGACGGCATATCGTAATAATCCATGTATCCCTTGAAATCGTCCTTAGTTAGATATTCTATTGACGGACTGTTTAAGAGTGCAAATGAAATTGCAACAGGCCTTGTGTTCCTGTAAAGACTGATGGTTATAAATGTCACGCCGACAATTACAGCAAGACTTACGAGGATAGGAACTTTAAAGTAATAAAAGAAATAGTTTATCTTTTCTTTACGATTCATATCTGCGGTTGTCTGTCTGTATTTTTCACGTTTTGCCTTATTTCTTTCCTTACGGGATAAACTGTGAAGCTCAAGATTGTCCTCGGCAGTTAATGATTTTTCAATCTTTTTCTCTTTTTTTGAATCGTTTTTATCATCCTCTTCAGATTGACTGTCAGAAACGTGTTCGGAATCATCTTCAGATTTGCTTTCGGAATCTTTTTCGTGATTGCTTTTCTCGTTTTTTTCAGTTCCTTTGCTTCCACCTGTTTTAGCTGTTTCTTCTATATTATTGTTATTTTCTTTTTCAATTTCCGGTTTTTCTTCTTTGATATCATCTGCGTATTGCTTCATTTAATATACTCCTGCCTTTTCTTGAATACTTTTACAGCTTTTTGTCTTGCAACACATTTTTACATTATAATAAGGAAACGATTACTAAAATCTACTAAAAATATGCTGTTGCCCGATAAGTTATTCTAACATAAGAATAATTTAAAAAAAAGAAAAATATAATTTATTATTTACTTATTTAAAAAACTCTATTATATTATTATATGTGTCTTGAAAATGAATAGTAGAAATCGGCGTATCATTTGCGCAATCGTTTATTAATAATATAGGAGAAATACAGAATGGCTAAGGATTTAAAAAATGCACAGTTTAGGAAAATAGATACCGGAAAAAGGGAAAAGGTAAGTGCACGTACAAAGCTTAGGAGATTTTTAAACAAGTTTTTTAAAATTTTTATTATATTTATGATAGCAACCGCTTTTATCAACGGCTTATTGCTTCTGCTTATATATGCCAATCATAAAAGCAAGCTTAAAAACGAGAAGGCTTATCTGGTTGCTCCGGGTCAGCTTGTGGATGTGGACGGATACAAAATGCATGTATATGTATATGGAAATGAAAAGGCTGAGGACACGCTAGTATTTATGCACAGTACAACGATAGTTGATGATTCTATAGCTTTGCAGCCGCTTTTTGATGAGTTAAAGGAGGATTACAGACTTGTCCTTATAGAAAGAAGCGGATATGGTTTCAGTGAGGTAAGCGGCAGACCGCGTGATATAGATACCATTCTTGAGGATTCGAGAGCTGCATTAAAGGCGGCAGGCGTAGAGGGCAAGCTTACTCTTGTGCCTATTGGAACAGGAAGCATAGAGGCTTTTCATTGGGTAAACAAATATCCGGATGAAATAGCCTCTATAATAGGAATAAATGTAACGTATCCGGATCAGTTTGCTTCCATAACTCAGGATGAATATTGTGGATTTTTTGACTATCTTATGGTGAAATTCTGCAAAATCGGAGGTCAGAGACTTTTAAAATCCGTTTATCCGGCAAATCAGTTTGATTTATATACCGACATGCAGATGAAGGTAAGAGAGGCTCTTGTTTCCAAGGGCGGATATACAGAGGACATGTATAATGAAGATCTGGCAACCGTAGATAATGCCAATAAGGTTGCAGCCGAGGGATTTCCTGAGAAAATCGATATATACATGATATATGCCAATCCTATTATGGAACCGTATCGAAGTGATAATGAGGATGTAAACGAAAGCTACAACGAACAAAAGAAGGTAAATGAGGATTTTGACTATATAAATGCATATAATGAAGAACCGAGAAATTACTTTTCAAAATACGATAATGTAACCTTTGAAGAATTGTCAGGTCCGGCAAGATTATATACATATAATCCAAAAGAACTTGCAATTAAGATAGCTGATTTTATGCAAAAAGAACAGTAGTAAAATTTACCAAATATGTGCAAAATATGGTCTTTATGTACAAATGCACAAAGAAAAATAAAAAAAATACTTGCAAAATTGTTTAATATGTCCTATAATCAGTTTAGTCGCAAGGGAAATCTGCGATTTTATAATGTTTAGGAACCGACAGTCTATGACTGATTATTATATAGGTTCAAAGTAACTCCTTTCTTATGATGTCCTGTGGGAGTATACATATTTGGCTAACTGTACCAGTCATTTGTGCTATAGGTCTTATAGGTTCGAGATTAAGTAAAGGGAAACACACATATTATAAAAGGAGGGTTTTTTTGTGAAAAAATTCAAAAAAGCAATGGCACTTTCTTTAGCACTTGCAATGGGTCTTTCACTCGTAGCTTGTGGTAAGGATGAGGACAAGGAAGAGACTACTACAGAGAAGGCAACAGAGACAGAGAAAACTGAGGCTGATACTGAGGCTGATACTGAGGCAACTGATACTGATTCATCAGATGTTGCAATCACTATTCCATCAGCTGATGGCGAGGCTATTCATGTTTACTCATGGAATGAAGAGTTAGGAAGCAGAATTGATTCTCACTTCAGAACTAAGTATCCTGAGTTATCAGACTTAGTTATCTATGAGAACCTCGATGTTTCAGGTACAGGTGAAGAGTACAAGACTGGTATTCAGAATGCAATCAATGCAAATGATGACAATGTACCTTCAATCGTTGCTGCAGATAACGACGTAGCTCTTTACTTTATGCAGCAGGATTGGGCAATTCCTGTTACAGATGCAGGTTTAACACTTGATATGTACAAGAATGCTTACCAGTTCACAATTGATTATGCAACTGTCGACGGCGAACTCAAGGCTATGGGTTGGCAGGCACCAGCAGGATGTTTCGTTTACAGAACTGATATCGCTGAGGAAGTTCTTGATGCTAAGACTCCAGATGAGGTTCAGGCTCTTGTAAAGGATTGGGATACATTCCTTGAGACAGCTGAGACTCTTAAGAAAGCCGGAAAGTACATCGTATCAGGTCCGGACGATCTTAAGTATGCATTCATCGATCAGAAGAAGTCACCTTGGGTAAAGGATGATACTCTTAACATCGACCCATGCATTACTGATTACTTAGAGACTTCAAAGAAGATTTATGACAATGACTACTCACTTAAGTCAGCTATGTGGTCTTCAGAGTGGACTGCAAACATGTCTTCAGGTGATGTATTCGGTTACTTCGGATGTACTTGGTTCGTTCAGTGGTGTTTAGCTGAGGATTCACACGGTATGTGGAATGTATGTACAGGCCCTGTATCTTTCCACTGGGGTGGTACTTACTTAGTAATCACTGACAAGTGTCCTAACAAGGAACTTGCAGCACTCGTTCTTTACACTCTTTGCTGTGATGAGGACGTAGCTTATGACTTATATGCAGATGATTATGATTTCCCTAACAACCAGGCAGCTGTTCAGAAGCTTATCGCTGATGGCGTAGGTTCAAACCCTATCCTTGGTGGACAGAACCCACTTGAGGCTTGGGATGAGGCAGCTAAGGGAATTTCACTTCAGTATGCTACATCATATGATGCTACATTCAACGGATACCTTGATTCAGCAGCTTCAACTTTCTGGGCTGAGGGTCAGTCAGTTGATGATGCAATCGCTAACATCAAGGAGCAGGTTGCTAACGCTTACTCAGATATCACTATCGAGTAATCTATAGTTTACCTAACAACTTGAATAAGTTATAAAATTTAATGGTTATGCACCGGATTCGTCCGGTGCATAATTTAAAAAAACATATTACCACTGTTGGGCATTTTATAAAGTATACATGCCAAATTCCCATTTTTTTTCTTTTATATATCCAAATTAATATAAAATGACAATATTTTAGGACATGAGTACTTTATAAAATGTCTAACGGGGGATACGTGAAAAATATGTTTGTCAGTTACAAAAAATAATAAGGTTGGGGAAGTGAAATCATGAAAAGAAAGACAGTCGAATATGGAAAATATGGATATATATTCATTGCTCCATTCTTCTTAGTGTTCTTATTATTCCAATTATATCCATTGATATACACTTTCTATCTTAGCTTCGTAGAATACAGAATGAAAGACGGAAAATGGAACACTCCAAAGTTCTGTGGCTTTGATAACTACATGGCTATGTTAACAAAGACAGACTTCAAGACCGGCCAGAAGGTATGGTTTAACACATTACCAATGAATTCTATCAAGAATACATTGATTATCTGGATAATTAACTTTATCCCTCAGATCCTTTTAGCTTTGCTTTTAGCAGCATGGTTTACGGATACTGTTGTTAAATTAAAAGGACAGGGCACATTTAAAGTATTGATGTTCTTACCTAATATCATCACTGCTTCATCTATAGCCGTATTGTTCTACAACTTATTTGCTAATCAGGGCCCTGTTACCATCTTACTCAGAAACATGCACATCATCTCTGAAAAGTACAACTTCATGGAGAGTAAGACTGCAACTATCGGTATTATTGCCTTTATGCAGTTCTGGATGTGGTATGGTAATTCTATGATAATCCTTATAGCAGGTATACTTGGTATCAATCCATCGCTTTATGAAGCTGCCATGGTTGACGGTGCAAGTGGAAAACAGCAGTTCTTCAGCATTACATTGCCACTGCTTAGACCAATCCTCGAGTTCTCACTCGTTACATCAGCAATCGGTGGTCTTCAGATGTACGATATACCATCACTTTTCAATGTTACCAATACCGGTATCGGTCAGCCTGACCGTGTATCCCATACGGTTACGATGCAGATTAGAGAGTTCGCAAGCTCATCTAATCCTGACTATGGTAAGGCAGCCGCTATATCAGTAATATTGTTTATCGTTACTTTAATAATAAGCTTAATCTTCTTTGTTGTTACACGTGAGAAACAACCAAAGCAGAAGCATGCTGTAATTAGATAGGGGGTGCGTAGATAATGGCAGCAAAACCAGAGGTTGGAATAGATGCTAGCTACGCATCTAAAATAAGAGCAAAGAAAATATTCAGAACAGTTATCTGTGTACTTCTTTGTATAATGAGTATATTTCCTTTCTACATAATGATAGTAAATACTACTCTTTCATCAGATACTATTAAACATGGTATTCATCTTATACCGGGTAACAAGCTTGTAAGCAACTTTAAGGGTATGCTTGAGAGAACTGCAGGTAAGGGTACTACAGTTTGGCAGGCTATGTGGCACAGTGTAATCATCGCTGTTCCTGCAACAATTTTACAGGTTTACTTTGCTACACTTACTGCTTACGGTCTTACTGTTTACCAGTTCAGACTCAGAAATATGGCTTGGTCATTTATCATGGCAATCATGATGATTCCTGCACAGGTTTCAATCATCGGTTTCATGAACTTAATGATTAAGATCAACTTATACAATACTTATTGGCCACTTATCATCCCTGCTATAGCAGCACCGTCCACTGTTTACTTTATGAAGCAGTATATGACCAGTGCTCTTTCGGTAGAGATAATAGAGGCAGCCAGAATAGACGGTTCGGGAGAGTTTGCTACTTTCAACAAGATAGCACTTCCTCTTATGAAGCCGGCTATGGCTACACAGGCTATATTCGCTTTCATAGCATCATGGAATAACCTGTATACACCTACAATGATGATTTCAGATAACAGAAAGTATACACTTCCAATGTTCATTACAGGACTTAAGTCAGACTCAATCAGAACTGACTACGGTTTCGTATATGTAGGACTTACTTTAACAGTACTCCCTCTTTTGGTTGTTTACTTCGCATTATCAAAGTACATCATCGCCGGTGTTGCACTCGGTGGTGTTAAGGAGTAAGAATTATTTAAAAGCGCTGCTTTTCGCAGCGCTTTTTTTATTACTTTTTCTCTACTCGTTTTTTGTTGAAGAAAGTGTGAAAAACCTTGACGATTACATATAAAAATATTAGAATGTGTAAGGTGTTAAAATTAATAAAACTTGGAGGAAGATATGAAACGTAAAAATAAAAGAATAATAGTCTGCGTTTTGACACTTGTATTGTCCGCAACGTTGTTATTCGGATGTTCAGGAAAAAAGAAAGATGATAAATCAGATGTTGTTTATTCAAAGGAGGAGGCATCAACTACTAAAGCATTGGTTATAGGCGATTATGATGTCTATCTTGATGAGCTGATGATTTATGCTATTCAGGAAATTACATTGTATGGCATAACTCCTGACATGGTTGACAAGGATGAAAAAACATATAAAGACGAGACACTTTCTTTGGTAAGAGAAACAAAGATTTTGTATGATGTGGCTTTACACAATGATGTTGAGTTAAATGACAACGATATTGCAGCAAGAGATAAGCTTATAGATAATTTTAAGGCGGCTATACCCGGTGAAGTGTTTGAAAAGTATGGAATTTCCGATGAAGTTATAGAAAAGGTGTTTACGGAAAGAACCTATGTTGAAAAATTTGAAAATGATATAAAAAATCAGATGGGTCAGGATATTCAAGACGCACTGACAGAATCATATAAGGATTTTAATTTCCAAAAGCTTTATTATATGGTATTTCCAACTATAGAGGTAGATGCAGATGGAAATCCTGCTACAGATGCCGACGGCAATTATACAGAAGTATCTGATGATAAGAAGGCTGAGGCTAAGGAAAATGCTGAAAAAGCTTCGGAAGAAATTAATTCAGGCAAGGATTATAACGAAGTTGCCCAAGAATACGGAATTGAGAATTATTGCTCTGAAATGAACGGTTATGTTGGAGCATACTCAGATGAAATGAATGATGCACTTGAAAAAATCTCTGCAGGAGGCTGTACAGGCGTTATAGACAGCGAGGTAGGCTATGTAATAATAGCAGTAATCTCTGACCATGATGAAGATATAAAATCAAGCTATATATACTCTGTTACAAATGACTATTTAAACGACCAATACAACAGTCTTCGTACGGATTGGCTCTCTACCATACCGGTAGACACCGTAAATGATCTTCAGGGAGATGCATGGGCAAACTTCACAATGAAGGACCTCTCCCAAATCCTCTACGATGCAGGGCTTGTAATCACAAAATAAATTTTGGTTTGTCGATCAAGGGTCGGCAGGATATAGAGGGTGTAACTGCCGGAGTAAGTTTCTTAAGGGTGCTTATCATATATAAGGTCTTCGAAGGACACGCTCTCGCTCGGTTAACGACGCAGGCACACTAACCTCAATATAATTTCAAAAATAG
>CACWQH010000060.1 GCA_902762955.1 uncultured Lachnospiraceae bacterium | reverse complement strand
TCGAACTGTTTGAGCGAAGCGAGTTTTCGATTTTTAGCACCTATAAAGAATTCGAGTGCTTTGATTTAGTAAATCGATGACAAGTTGTGTATCAGCCTTATTCATATACTTTTCGCTTTAGAAAACCTAAAATAGCGTGAAGTCATATAAGCAGTGGTACGGATACCCACTATTATGCGACAAACCGAAATTTAAGCTTTCTTAAGATATACCACAACCTTACGGTAAGGCTCTTCGCCCTCACTTCTGGTTGCAACATATTTGTCATTTTGTAATGCTGAGTGGATGATTCTTCTTTCATAAGGATTCATCGGCTCAAGTGTAAATGATCTTCTTGTTCTCTTAACCTTAAAAGCTATATTTCTTGCAAGATTTTCAAGAGTATCCTTTCTTCTTACACGATAATTCTCTGTATCAAGCTTAACTCTTATATAAGACTCTGTCTTCTTATTTACATATAAGCTGATGAGATACTGAAGTGCATCAAGAGTCTGACCACGCTTTCCTATAAGAATACCCATATCAGGTCCTTCAATATCAATATTCATAAGTGAAGCTTCTGCGTCATAATCAATCTTGATTTCAGTTTCAATATCCATTGCCTTGAAAAGATTTTCAAGATATTCATTAATATCATCCAAGAAAGAATCCTTCTTCTTTGCATTGATAATTGCCGGCTTAGAACCTAAACCAAGGAAACCTGCGCTTCCCTTCTCAACTACTTCATAGTCAAGATCTTCACTGGCAACTCCGAATTCCAAAGAAGCAGCAGTTATAGCTTCTTCTACTGTCTTTGCTTTGAATTCTCTATATTCCATTAATTTTTTCCTCCATTTTTATCATTATACCTTTGCATTGCATTTGCTTTTGCAGCAAGACTACCCTCTCTGTACTTTACTCCACCGGTAGTTTTAGACATTGTGCTTGATGAATAGCTCTTTAAACTCTGTGTTGCTATATCACTGTTTACCTTTGGATTAGAGCTTGCATCCTGACTTCCGTAAGCAGCCTCATTCATTCTTTCCATAAAGGACTTTTTACCTGAAGCTTTCTTCTTGGCAATCTTTTTAGCAGCCTTTTCCTTGGATTTTTCAATAAGCTTATCCATATCACAATGCTTGAAATATGTGTTAATTCCAACAGATGTAAGGAAACTTATAAATGCACCTGTTGCCCAGTATAAACCAAGTCCGGCAGGAACATTTACTGTGATAAAGAATGACATAAGTGGAAATACATACATCATTCCTCTCATCATCTTCATGCTCTGCTCTTGAGCTGGATCTCCTGAATTTTGTTGAGGAGTAACCTTCATACTTAAAAACTGAAATACAAGTGAAAGTACAGGTATTGCAAATGCTGCAGTTAATGCAAATCCCGGCTTAACAGTAAGATCAATTCCACCGATAAAGCTGTTTACATCAACTATTTTATCCTTATTTTCAGTAATTGCAGCAACTACACTTGAATTTGAAACTGTATCCTTAAATGCATCCCATGCACTTGAAGGAAACTTTGCAAGAGCATCGATGATACCATTTATACTGTCAGTGCCGGTACTTATACCTGCAAAATATGATTTATACTCATCGATATTTTTAAATTCTTCCAATGCTTTTGCAGCTGCTTCATCACTATGAATAGCATTTGCTATAGGCATATAAAGCTCTTTTACCTGACTAACATAAGCAGGTACATTTTGTATAACTCGGTAAAGTGCTAAAAAAATAGGCATCTGTATAAGAGCTGTAAGACAGCTTCCTGTCATATTTACTCCATACTTTTCCTGAAGTTCTCTCATCTCACGCTGCTGCGCCAGCATGGATTCCTGATCCTTCTTACCCTTATATTTCTTAGTTATCTTATTCATTTCCGGTTGAATATAAGCTGTAATCTTTGAAGATTTGTTTGAATTAATCATCAATGGAATCAAACATAATCTTATAATAATAGTAAATATAATTATTACAAAACCTATACTTACTATTCCAAATTTATCAAACACATCATAAATAAGTCCGAAAATTAAACCAAATAATTTAGCAATGGGTTTGATAATAATTCCACCTTGCTGTGTTAAAAACATAATTTCCTCCGAATTAAACCTATGGTACAGGATCGTATCCTCCCTTTGAAAATGGATTACATCTTAATATTCTCCATACAGTAAGTAAGGTTCCTTTGAAAAAACCATACTTTTCATAAGCCTCAAGAGCATACTGCGAACATGTAGGAGTATATCTGCATGAACCATATTTCTTATATGGTGAAATATTCTTTCTATAAAACTTAATTAGTGCTATACAAATCTTTTTCATCATTTTCCTTAATTATATGATGTAATTTTGCAAGATGCATAAATGCACTCTCAATATCATGATAATTCTTGCCCTTTGCTGTAACTCTTGCAACAATAACAATATCATATCCATCTTTAATATTATCTTTATTAAGTCTGTAGCTTTCTCTGATTAATCTGGTAATTCGATGCCTGACCACACTATTTCCAACCTTTTTACTAACAGAGATTCCGATTCTACTGTAATCCAAGTCGTTGGATCTTAGATACATCACTAAATACTTATTGGCATACGATTCTTTTTGGTTATACACCATGCCAAACTCTCTGCTGTTTTTAAGTGTTACAATGTTTTTCATACTATTCTCCAATTAAACTTTCTGAAAAACAAAAGGTCACTTAATTTTAGTGACCTACGCTGATAACTGCTTTCTACCTTTTGCTCTTCTTGCGGCCAATACTTTTCTTCCGTTAGCTGTGCTCATTCTCTTTCTGAATCCATGAACCTTTGAATGCTGTCTCTTCTTTGGCTGAAATGTCATCTTCATAATGGTAATCCTCCTTTTCTTCTTATTATAAATGTCTTTTTAAAGACACCTTTGCCTATTATATGTAGAAACAAGCCATTAGTCAAGCAATTTTTGACCTAAACCTTTATTTTTTATATGTATTTTCAATTTTTTTATTGAAAAATTTATCCACTTGCATTTAATAAAAATGTAACTTTTTTAATTAAATTTACATAACTTTTTCCACAAAATGTGCAAAACCTGTGGATAACCTATTATTTTAATGTTGATTTTTCATTTTAATTAGCAAATATAACACTTTTTTAAAATGTGTATAACTGGGGGTGAATTTTTTTTTACTTTACATAAATTATTTACGCATACATCGACATATATTTTTTTATAACATTCTTTTTCATTATTATATATTCATTTTTTTACATTAAAAGTATTTCCTTAAACCTTCCTTCTTAACATTCAAAATATAATTAAATTTCTTGCTAAATATACCAATTTGTAGTATTATATTTGATAGGTGTGCGAGTGGGTTTGAACGTAAAAATTATCAACAAAAATTAACATCAATTTTTAATTCAAACAACATTTTTTTAACAACCTTAAAGTAAGTAAATACCTAACATTAAGGGATTTATGTACAAATCCACATCTATTAATAATACTTATACTGATTTATTATATATATATTTATATCGCGCGCGTCCACGAAGGGAGTAAAATTTTATTATGAAAATCAAATGTTCAAAGTCAAATCTTTTATCTGCTTTAAATATTGTTTCTAAAGCAGTTTCAACAAAGACAACCATGCCTATACTTGAATGTATTTTAATTGAAGTATATGCAGATAAAATTAAACTTACAGCTAACGATCTGGAGTTAGGTATAGAAACCATTCTTGATGGTGATGTTGTAGAGATGGGAAGAATAGCTATAGAGGCTAAGATTTTTACGGATATTATAAGAAAGCTTCCTGACAGTGAAGTATTTATTGAGTCAACTGAGGATTATAAGACTATTATAAGATGTGAAAAATCCAAATTCAGCATTCCTTCAAAATCAGGAGATGATTTTACAGAGCTTCCTGAAATAGAAAAGGGTAAGGGTATTTGTATTTCACAGTTCACTTTAAAGGAAGTAATAAGACAGACTATATTTTCAATTTCAGACAATGAAAATAATAAGCTTATGACCGGTGAGCTTTTTGAGGTAAAGGATGGAAAGCTTACAGTTGTTTCTCTTGACGGACACAGAATATCTATGAGAAATGTTGAAATTGATTCCAATATAGAGGATACAAAGGTTGTTGTTCCGGGCAAGACCTTAAGCGATTTATCAAAGATAATTGACGGAGGAGTAGATGATATGGTAAATATCTATTTCTCTGACAGACATATTTTATTTGAGTTTGAAGATACACTTGTTGTATCACGTCTTATCGAAGGAGAGTATTTTAAGATAGTTCAGATGCTTTCCATGGATCATAAGATTAAGATTAACGTTAATAACAAGGAATTTTTAAATTGTATAGACAGAGCATCACTTCTTATTAAGGAATCAGACAAGAAGCCTATAGTTATGAGTATTAAAAATGACAATATCATGTATCTTAAGGTTGATACTCTTATGGGTTCCATGAACGAAGAAATAGAGATTAATAAAGAGGGTGATGAGTTAATCATCGGTTTTAATCCAAGATTTTTAATGGATGTTTTAAGAGTTATCGATGATGAAGATATTACGGTTTACATGAGAGATTCCAAGTCACCATGTATCATTAAAAATGATGCAGAGGATTACATTTATGTAATTTTACCTGTAAATATCAACGCAGATGCTTATTAAGATTAATTGTTTATGATTATCTTTTTGATTTGAAATAATTTTTAAATCATGGAAAGGATATTATCAGGATGAATCATATATTAAAGCTTAGAGATGGAGAAGAATTCATAAAACTCGGACAGGCTCTTAAGGCTACCGGAGTTGCAGATTCAGGTTTGGATGCAAAGGAACTTATAATTCAAGGTCTTGTTCTTGTGGATGGAGAGGTTGAAACAAGAAGAGGAAGAAAGCTTTATGATGGAATGGAAGTACGCTTTGACGATGAAGTTATAAGCATACAAAAATAGTTTGGAAAGTGAAATATAATGTTTATTGAAAATCTTGCATTAAATAATTATCGTAACTATGATAATGCAGATATAAATTTTTCTGATGGCATAAATATTTTATACGGAGATAATGCACAGGGAAAAACCAATATTCTTGAAGCTATTTACATGACTGCTACAACAAAGTCACACAGAGGCAGCAAGGATAAAGAAATTATAGAATTTGGAAAAGATGAAAGTCATATAAGAACTGAACTTAAAAAAAATGATATAGGACACAGAATTGATATTCATCTTAGAAAAAATAAAAGCAAGGGTATAGCTATAGATATGATACCCATAAAAAGGTCGGCAGACCTTTTTGGCATGATTAACATTATACTTTTTTCACCGGAGGATTTGTCTATTATAAAAAACGGACCTTCGGAAAGAAGAAGATTTATGGATATGGAATTGTGCCAGCTTAACAGGGTTTATTATAATAATTTATCCACATATAATAAAATTTTAAATCAGAGAAATAATCAGCTGAAGGAAGATATGTATGGTAAAAACCAGGATATTCTCGATGTATGGGACAGTCAGCTTATAGATTATGGTTTAAAAATTATAAAAGAAAGAAATAATTTTATTAATATGATTAATGAAATTATTGAAGAAATACATGGGCATCTTACCAATGATAAGGAAAGCCTTAAGCTCATTTATGATAAAAATGTATCCGAGAATAATTTTTCCATAGAGCTTTGTGAAAAAAGAAATGTGGATATAAGAATGATGAACACATCGGTAGGTCCTCACAGGGATGACATTATATTTATGATAAATGATATCGATGTTAGAAAATTCGGTTCCCAGGGACAGCAAAGAACGGTTGCACTTTCTCTTAAGCTTGCAGAGATAGAGCTCGTTAAGAGGATAATAAATGATAATCCGATTCTTTTGCTGGATGATGTAATGTCGGAGCTTGATACCAAAAGAAGAGATGCGCTTTTATCATCCATAAGCAGTATACAAACTATTATAACCTGTACGGGTTATGATGATTTTATAAAAGAAAGGCTCAATATAGATAAGATTTATAAGATTGAGCAGGGAAAGATAATAGTATAGGCTTTTAAATAATAATAAGCTTATACGATGCCATAAATTAAAGGCATGATTTGTAAGGAGGAAACTATGAGTAACAAAAATGAAACTAACTACGGTGCAGACCAAATCCAGATTTTGGAAGGTTTGGAAGCAGTTAGAAAAAGACCCGGTATGTACATAGGAAGCACATCTACAAGAGGTTTACACCATCTTGTATATGAGATTGTTGATAATGCGGTGGATGAAGCTCTTGCAGGCTATTGTTCAGAAATAAATGTATTTATCAATGCTGACAATACCATAACCGTTATAGATAACGGAAGAGGTATACCTACCGGAATACACGAAAAGGCCGGAATTCCTGCGGTAGAGGTTGTATTTACCATACTTCATGCAGGCGGTAAATTTGGCGGTGGCGGATACAAGGTTTCAGGTGGTTTGCACGGTGTTGGTGCATCTGTTGTTAATGCACTTTCAAACTGGCTTGAGGTTGAAGTATCCCGTGACGGTAAGATTTACAGACAGCGTTATGAAAGAGGTCATGTAATATATAAGCTTAAAGAGGTTGGAAAGACTGATAAAACAGGAACCAAAGTTACATTTGAGCCGGATGATACAATATTTGATGATGTAAATTTTGAATATGATACACTTAAAAGCAGACTTCGTGAGATGGCATTTCTTACCAAGGGACTTAAGATTACCCTTGAGGATAAGAGAGAAGGTCAGGAGAAAAAGGGTGAGTTCCATTATGAAGGTGGTATAAAGGAATTCATACAATATCTTAACAGACATAAGACTCCTCTTTATGATAAGGTTATATACTGCGAGGGACAGAAGGATGAAATCTATGTTGAGGTTGCTCTTCAGCATAATGATTCCTACAATGAAGCAACTTACAGCTTTGTTAATAATATAACAACTCCTGAAGGAGGTATGCACCTTACAGGCTTTAGAAGTGCTATAACCAAGGTATTTAACGATTATGCAAGAACCAATAAAATACTTAAGGAAAAGGAAGAAAATCTTTCCGGTGATGACTTAAGAGAAGGTTTGACAGCAATTGTAAGTATCAAGATTCCTGAACCACAGTTTGAAGGACAGACCAAGCAAAAGCTCGGTAATGCCGAAGCAAGAACAGCGGTTGAAGGTATAGTTTCCGAAAAGCTTACTTATTTCCTTGAGCAGAATCCTCAAGTTGCAAAGGCAATTGTCGGTAAGGCCGTACTTGCACAAAGAGCAAGAATGGCAGCCAGAAAGGCAAGAGATGTTGCAAGAAAGAGTTCTCTTGAAAGCAGCATGGCACTTCCGGGTAAGCTTGCAGACTGTTCCGATAAGGATCCTAAAAATTGTGAGATATATATAGTCGAGGGAGATTCTGCGGGTGGTTCTGCTAAGACCGCTAGATCAAGAGCAACCCAGGCTATACTTCCTCTTAGAGGTAAGATTCTCAATGTTGAGAAGGCAAGAATAGACAGAATTCTCGGAAATGAAGAGATAAAGGCTATGATTACAGCCTTCGGTACCGGATATAAAGAGAATTTCAATATCGAAAAATTGAGATATGATAAGATTATAATAATGACCGATGCCGACGTAGACGGTGCACATATTGCAACACTTATGCTTACCTTCTTCTACAGATTTATGCCGGAGCTTATAAGACAGGGACATGTATATCTTGCACAGCCTCCGCTTTATAAGCTGGAGAAAAACAAGAAGACCTGGTATGCTTACAGTGACGATGAATTAGCAAAGATACTTGATGATGTCGGACGTGATAACAATAACAAGATTCAGCGTTACAAGGGTCTTGGTGAGATGGATGCAGAACAGCTCTGGGATACAACCATGGATCCTGAAAAGAGAATATTATTAAGAGTAGCGATAGATGAAGACAGCGAGTCAGAGCTTGACATTACATTTGATACTCTTATGGGTGAAAGAGTTGAACCAAGACGTGAATTTATAGAGACAAATGCGAAATTCGTAAAGAATCTCGACATCTAACGGAGGTAAAGTTTAAATGGATGAGAATACAATATTTGACAAGGTCCAGGAAGTAGACCTAAAGAAGACGATGGAAAACTCATACATTGATTATGCGATGAGTGTTATCGCCGCCAGAGCTTTACCGGATGTAAGAGATGGTTTAAAGCCGGTTCAACGTAGAATTCTTCATTCTATGGTTGAACTTTCCAATACACCGGACAAGCCACACAGAAAATGTGCGCGTATTGTCGGTGATACAATGGGTAAATATCACCCACATGGTGATAGTTCAATATATGAGGCTTTGGTTAAGCTTGCACAGGAATGGAATACAAGATATCCTCTTGTAGACGGACATGGTAACTTTGGTTCTGTCGACGGTGACGGCGCGGCTGCGATGCGTTACACAGAGGCAAGACTTTCCAAGATTTCCATGGAGATGGTTGCAGATATCAACAAGGATACTGTTGATTTTGTACCAAACTTTGATGAGACTGAAAAAGAACCTATAGTTTTACCGAGCCGTTATCCTAACCTTCTGGTAAACGGTACATCAGGTATTGCGGTAGGTATGGCTACCAATATTCCGCCTCATAACCTTAGAGAGATAATCAATGCGGTTGTAAAGATTATAGACAACCGGGTATTAGAGGACAGAGAAACAGAGTTAGAGGAAGTCCTTGAGATAGTTAAGGGACCTGATTTTCCTACCGGAGCACAGATTTTAGGTACAGCGGGAATCGACGAAGCTTACAGAACCGGTAGAGGTAAGATTAAGGTAAGAGCCGTATCAGAGATTGAGCCTATGGCTAACGGAAAGCAGAGAATAGTTGTAACAGAGCTTCCGTATATGGTCAATAAGGCAAAATTGATCCAGAAGATTGCAGAGCTTGTTAAGGAAAAGAAGATAGACGGTATCACAGACCTTCGTGATGAGTCTTCACGTGAGGGTATGAGAATAGTTATCGAGCTTAGAAAAGACTGCAATGCCAATATCATACTTAATCAGTTATATAAGCATACACAGATGCAGGATACATTTGGTGTAATCATGCTTGCTCTTGTAGATCAGGAGCCAAAGATACTCAATCTTCTTGAGATGCTTGGATACTACTTAAAGCATCAGGAGGAGGTTGTTACAAGAAGAACCAAATTTGATCTTGATAAAGCAGAAAGAAGAGCACATATAGTTGAAGGCTTACTTATAGCCCTTGATAACATTGATGAGGTTATCAAGATAATAAGAGGCTCCAAAGCAGTAGCCGATGCTAAGCTTGCTCTTATGGAAAAATTCGGGCTCACTGAAATTCAGGCAGAAGAAATCGTCAACATGCGTCTTCGTGCTCTTACCGGTTTGGAAAGAGAAAAGCTTGAAAATGAGTTCAAGGAGCTTATGGCAAGGATAGCAGAATTACGTGCAATTCTTGCAGATGAGAAGAAGCTTCTCGGAGTTATCAAGGAAGAAATCCTTATACTTGCTACAAAGTATGGTGATGACAGAAGAACTTCCATCGGTATAGATATGGATGATGACTTAACTGTAGAAGACCTCATCAAGAAGGAAAATGTAGTTATTGCTATGACTAAGCTTGGCTACATCAAGAGAATGACAGTTAATAACTTCAAGAGCCAGAACCGTGGCGGTAAGGGTATCAAGGGTATGCAGACCATAGAGGATGACTTCATAGAAGATCTCTTTATGACTACAACCCACCATTACATAATGTTCTTTACCAATATGGGTAAGGTATACAGACTTAAGACCTATGAGATACCGGAGGCAAGCAGAACAGCCAGAGGTACGGCAATTGTAAACCTGCTTCAGCTTATGCCGGATGAAAAGATTACAGCCGTTATACCTATCCTTAAGTACAGAGAAGACAGATACTTGTTTATGTGTACTAAGAATGGTATAGTTAAGAAGACCAAGATTACAGAATACGCAAATGTAAGAAAATCCGGTCTTGCAGCCATAACCTTGAAGGAGGGCGATGAGCTTATCGAGGTTAAGGCTACGGATAACAGAAAGGATATCCTTCTTGTAACCAAGCATGGTATGTGTATCAGATTCAATGAATCAGATGTAAGAAGCACCGGAAGAACCTCAATGGGTGTTATCGGTATGAATGTCAATGACGGAGACGAAATCATCGGCATGCAGCTTGATACACAGGGTGAAGCACTTCTTATCGTATCAGAAAACGGTCTTGGTAAGCGTACACCTATCGATGAATTTACACCTCAGAGACGTGGTGGAAAGGGTGTTAAGTGTTATAAGATTAACGACCGTTCAGGTGAGGTAATAGGCTTTAAGGCAGTAAATGATGATAACGAGATTATGATTATAACCAATCAGGGAATCGTAATAAGAATTCTCTGTAAGGATATTTCAAAGCTTGGCAGAATCACAACCGGCGTTAAGCTTATCAACATGGATATCGAGCATGATGTCACTGTTGCAAGTATTGCGAAGGTAAGACAAAAGTCAGCAGAGGAATCTGAGTCTCTTGAAGCACTTGAAAAAGAGATGAATGAAAATGATAATGCAGAGGGAGCACCTGAGGTAGATGAAGACGAGACAGATGATGCAGGTGATGGCTCTGATGATAAAGAGTAATTTTTAGTAAATACACGGATCAGGTATGTATGAAGTTAAACCTCTTTATACTTACCTGTCCGGTTTGATAAAGCTTTTTGATAAGCTGATGAAGAGGTGAAATGATATGGGAGATTCTATCAGAGAAGGCCTTGAAGGTTTAAGTAAAATTGACAGCTTTGCAGACCACTTATATATAGCTATATACTGGGTAGGTGTAATTTTTGTAATACTCTTTGTAGCCTACTTATTTGCAGCGCTTAACTGCTACATAAACAGAAAGCGCAGGGGCGTATCAAGCGCCGACAACGACGACTTCCTTGACGACTAAACTCCGGTTTGTCGGGCAAGGGTCGGCAGGATATAGAGGGTGTAACTGCCGGAGTAAGTTCTTTTTAGGGTGCTTATCATATATCAGGTCTTCGAAGGACACGCTCTCTCTCGGTTAACGACGCAGGCACACTAACCTCAATATAATTTCAGAAAAAAAGGGAAAAGAAAGCTTTTTTACATAAATGTAAAAGCTTTTTTTCCCTTTTTCTTCATTATATTTCGCTAAGTGTACGCGTCGTTAAACGGTCCTTCTTAAGACCTATATATGATTTCGCACCCATTTAATTTTTCTTCCGGCAGTTACACCCATATCCTGCCGACACGCTGCGCGTGATGAGCTAGCCACAATCGTTACCAACTTGCCTTCTTATGATGTTTTGATTTTCCCTGAACAGGTAACAAATCTTGATTATTCGCAGTTTTTGTTACCAGTTTGCCTTCTTTTGTTGCTTTGATTTTTCCTGAACAGGTAACAAATCTTGATTATTCAGCTTGCCTTTTTATGATGTTTTGATTTTCCCTAAACCGGTAACAAATCTTGATTTTTTGCAACCTTTGTTACCAGTTTGTCTTCTTTCATATTACTAAACAATAATGTTGCTGTAGCTTGAAACTGCGCAGTATGCGCGGTTTCAAGCTGTGGGTATCCAAACTGCTGCTTATATATGACTTCACGCAGCTTAAAATTTAAAAAGCGGAAAGTATATGAAAAGGCTGATACAACAACATTTTGCCCGATTTGTGTAAAATCAAAAGTGAGAATCCGAAATAGGTGCGTTAAAAAAATCGAACTGTTTGAGCGTAGCGAGTTTTCGATTTTTAGCACCTATAAAGGATTCGAGCTTATTGATTTAACAAATCGATGGCACGTTGTGTATCAGCCTTTTCATATACTTT
>CACWQH010000059.1 GCA_902762955.1 uncultured Lachnospiraceae bacterium | reverse complement strand
AAATCGATGGCACGTTGTGTATCAGCCTTATTCATATACTTTCCGTTTGTAAAAACTCAATTGGTGTGAAGTTATATGAGCAGTATCAGAAACCCGCCCATGCCCGACAAACCGGAATTTATATCCATCCGCCGTCGAATTTGACAACTTCGCCGGTGAAGTAGGATGGCATTTCAAGGAGTCGGCTTATAAATAAGCCGGCTTCTTTGGCTGTAGCCATACGTCCGAAAGGGATTTCTTCACATAATGCGGCTTTATCTTCCGGTGTAAGTTCATTGTTCATGTCTGTATCAACTGCGCCGAATGCGATTGCGTTAACTGATATGTTGCTTAGAGCAAGCTCCTTGGCAAGGGCCTTTGTGAAGCTGTTGACGGCTCCTTTGGCTGCCGAATAGCAGACCTCACAGGATGCTCCGACAAGTCCCCAGACAGAGGATACATTTATTATGTGACCGTATTTTTCATGAATCATATGAGGCACAACCGCATGACAGGTGTTATAGACAGATGTGAGATTTGTATCAATTATTTTCTGCCAGTCGGAAGGGGTAACATCCGTAAATAATCCAATAGAAGCTATACCGGCATTGTTGATGAGTGTATCGATTTTGCCGGTTTTATTTATTATGGAAGAAACCATATCCGATACGAAATCATAGTCCGATACATCACCTGTAAAGGTCATAACCTCACAGTTGTTTTGCCTCATAGATAAAGCGGTTTCTTCTAATTTATCTTTTTTATCCTTGCAACAAATAGCGATTAAGTCATAGTCCTTTGAAAGCTCTATGGCGCAAGCACGTCCAATGCCTCTTGATGCTCCTGTTATCAATGCGGTTTTCATGGTTAAACTCCTTTCGTGTATTATCTTATTATACTACGAATAGGTTAGCCGGGCAAATGCAAAGAGTTTATTAAGTGAGCTTTTAGTTGTTATCGCAAAATGGTTGAAAAAAACAGCCAACTTTGCTATACTACAAACTATAGATTTTACGGAGGTATTTTTCCATGAAAAAGCAAAGTGCTGCGGGCTTATTTTTTTCAATATTATTAAAGACTGTAGTTATAATACTTGGACTTGCAATTATAGGATTTGGAATATTCTTTATTATAAAGGTTGTAAAAACCGATAAAACTGACAGTGCACCTACAACAACCGTAAGTGATAATGTGCTTACGGAGGCTGAAGCACATGATGATTTGCTTTATGAAACTGCTACGGAGGCAACGGAAGAACCGGTAACGGAACAGACGGAGCCGGCAGACGGAACCTCATATAAAAAAAATATTCTTGTATTAAACAGTACAGACGTAACCGGACTTGCCGGCAGATGGTGCGGCAGACTCAATGATTACGGATATGTATATACAACTGCTTCTGATTTTTCCACACTTCAGGAAACAACAAGAGTTATTGCAAAAGAGGAAGGTGTAGGTCAGGATTTGGTTCAGTTTTTCAACGGCGCAAGCTATGAGGTCGGAACCGTGACGGAAGGAGCTTCGGTATCAACAGATGAGTATGATATAGTTATCATAATCGGTACCTCTGATGATGACGGACAGTAGCATATTTTTGAAATTCATTTGTGAATATAATAATTTAAACTCCTCATACTACATATGAGGAGTTTATTTATGAGTAATAATATAAGACAAAAAAACAATGATAACAGCAATCACAGAGTAAATGAAGTGATTAATGATAAAGTAAATAAAATAGTGTACAAAGCATCAAAAAGTACCTTGCTCAAACAATATATTACCATAACTTTGGGCGCATTTCTCATGTCTGTTGCGCTTGTTATATATTTTAATGAGCTGGGTATCGTAGTAGGAGGAGTAACGGGTATTGCTGTAATCCTTAACAATACACTTGGAATACCTATGTGGATTGTAAATACAGCGGTCAATATTCCTCTGTTTATCATAGGATATAAAACCTTTGAACACCAGACATTTATAAAGACTATCTATGGTACAGCTATGCTATCTTTATTTCTTGCGGTTGTACCGAATACCAATCTTCGAACCGACAGCTTTCCGGTAAATGTTGTAATCGGTGCATTTTTTATGGGGATGGGCCTTGGACTTATCTTAAGCTCTGATGCATCTTCGGGCGGTGTCGACATGGTTTCAACCATGATCAGTAACAGATTCAGATATGTGACAATACCTGAAATTATGCTGATTATTGACGGGATAATCATTGTGTGTGCGATAAGCTTTTTTGGTGTTATCAAGGGCATATATGCGGTAATTGCTTTAATTATTGAAACGAAAATGTCTGATAATATAATTAAAGGTTTCAAGCGCTCCAAGCTTATTTATATAATTTCAACGGCGCACAAGGAGATTGCGGAATATATTGTAAATACTCTTGAAAGAGGAGTGACTTATATAAATGTGGTCGGCGGCTACACAAATGAAGATAAAAAGATGATTATGTGCGTAGTTTCAGGTAGAGAGCTGGTAAAAATTAAACAAATGATGTGTCGAACAGACTCGAAATCACTCTGCTTTATCAGTGATGTTAGTGAGGCTTTTGGTGAAGGTTTCACAAAACTTACCTAGTTGACATGGACAAAATATTGTTAAAAATATATAAAATCCGTGTCGAAAAATATTTGATATACAAATTACACAATAATTTTTAAACTTCTTTGGTAAATAGTTATATGGTTTTTAAATGTGAACTGTTGTAAAATCGATATATCGTGAGTCAGAAAAATTTAGCTAATCTAAGGAGGAAAATTTAAATGGCTAGTTTATCACTTAAGAATATTTACAAGATTTACCCAAACGGCTTTAACGCTGTTAAGGACTTTAATCTTGAGATTGAAGATAAGGAATTCATTATCTTCGTAGGTCCTTCAGGATGTGGTAAGTCTACTACACTTCGTATGATCGCAGGACTTGAGGACATAAGCTCAGGTGAGTTATGGATCGGCGATAAGATGGTTAACGATGTAGAGCCAAAGGACAGAGATATTGCGATGGTATTCCAGAACTACGCTTTGTATCCACATATGTCAGTTTATGATAACATGGCATTCGGACTTAAGCTTAGAAAGGTACCAAAGGAGAGAATTGATAAGCAGGTTCATGAGGCTGCTAAGATTCTTGACATTGAGCACTTACTTGACAGAAAGCCAAAGGCTTTATCAGGTGGACAGAGACAGAGAGTTGCTATGGGACGTGCAATCGTCCGTGAGCCAAAGGTATTCCTTATGGATGAGCCTCTTTCAAACCTTGATGCAAAACTTAGAGTACAGATGCGTGTCGAGATTTCAAAGCTTCATCAGAGATTACAGACAACTATCATCTACGTTACACATGACCAGACAGAGGCTATGACTCTTGGTACAAGAATCGTAGTTATGAAGGATGGTATTGTACAGCAGGTTGATACTCCACAGAACTTATATGATAACCCATGCAACTTATTCGTTGCCGGATTCATGGGTATGCCACCTATGAACTTCATTGATTGTAAGGTTGTTAAGTCAGGAGCAGACGTATTACTTATGTTTGGTTCTCACTCAATCAAGATACCTGATGCTAAGGCTCAGAAGCTTATCGCAGGTGACTTCATTGATAAGGAAGTTGTTCTTGGTATCCGTCCAGAGGATATTCATGATGAGCAGCTCTTCATCGAGTCATCACCGGAGAGCGTTATCGATGCAAGAATCAATATCTATGAAATGCTTGGTGCTGAAGTTTACTTATACTTCACTATCGATCAGTTTGATATTACTGCAAGAGTTAATGCTCGTACAACTGCAAGACCTGGCGATACAGTTCAGTTCGCATTTGACTTAAGTAAGATACATATCTTCGATAAGGAAACTGAGGAAGTTGTAGCTAACTAATTCTAAGTGAATTAATTAAATATCAAATATTTCGAGGAAATGCATAAAAATTATGCATTTCCTCTTTTTTTTTTCACAATTTTATTATAAAATATACTATGTATGGCTATATCTTAAAAAGTCGGATAGATTATCATAAAATCACAGTTTCATTTGATAAGAATTTATCCGCTTATTAAATATGCTAATAAAAAGAAAGAGGAGTGATTAAATGATTTCAAATCAGATACTCCAGGATACAATTGATGGAGTTAAGAACATTACACGTGCAGACCTTTGTGTGATGGATACGGAAGGAAAGATTTTGGCATCTACACTTCGTGATGTAAGCGAATGTGAAGAGGCTGTAGTAAGCTTTGCAGAGTCTCCGGCAGAGAGCCAGGTTATGCTTGGATTCCATTTCTTCAAGATTTATGATGAGAATGAACTGGAATATATTCTTTTGGTAAAGGGTGAGGCTGATGATGTTTATGTAATCGGTAAGATGGTCGTATTCCAGATTCAGAACCTGCTTGTAGCCTATAAGGAAAGATTTGATAAAGATAACTTTATCAAAAACCTTCTTCTTGATAATTTACTCCTTGTTGATATATATAACAGAGCTAAAAAGCTTCACATAGATACAGATGTTAAGAGAGTTGTATTTATAATTGAAACAAAAAATGAAAAGGATACTAATGCCTTAGAAACCATCAGAACATTATTTGCAAGTAAGTCAAAGGATTTCATAACAGCGGTTGATGAAAAGAATATAATACTTGTAAAGGAAGTTAAGGCCAACGAAAATTATGACGATATGACTAAAACTGCAAAGGTTATTGTCGATATGCTCAATACCGAAGCTATGTCCTCTGTCAATGTTTCCTTTGGAACAATCGTAAACGAGATAAAGGCAGTTTCACGTTCATATAAGGAAGCCAAGCTTGCACTTGAGGTTGGCAAGATTTTCTATAGTGACAGGAAGATTATTTCATACAGCAATCTTGGTATCGGAAGACTTATCTATCAGCTTCCGAGACAGCTCTGTGAAATGTTTATCAAAGAGATATTTGATGGTAAATCACCGGATGATTTCGATGATGAAACAATTACGACAATTAATAAATTCTTTGAAAATAATCTTAATGTTTCTGAAACCTCCAGACAGCTTTACATACACAGAAACACTTTGGTTTACAGACTGGATAAGCTTCAAAAGAGTACCGGTCTTGACCTTAGAATATTTGAGGATGCCATTACCTTCAAGATAGCGCTTATGGTGGCTAAATATATGAGGTATATGGATTCACTTGAGTATTAATTTTAGCTGATTAAAGATTTACTTGATTTTATATTTTTTAAGATTTTATTAAGATATAGGGAATTGACATAACTAACCATTGACAGCCATATTGCTTATTTGATATACTTTACGTAACAAAAATGTAACAAATTTGTAATATTTGGAAATTTAATTTATTAAACCTAAGAAATTTAACAGGAGATAATTTGTTATGATAATATTAGATCATGTAAAATACAAATATCCGGGCGGAAAAAAATATGCGTTAAATGATATCAATATCAAGATTGAACCGGGAGAATTTGTATTTATAGTTGGTTCAAGTGGTTCAGGTAAAACCTCACTTATAAAGCTTTTGCTTAAAGAGATGGAGCCGACTTCCGGAAGTCTTAAGGTTGCCGGAGTTGATTACAACAAGCTCAAGAGAAAAAATATTCCTAAGCTTAGAAGAAGAATAGGAGTTGTGTTCCAGAACTTCAGACTTTTGAAGGACAGAACCGTTTATGAAAATGTTGCATTTGCTCAAAGAGTAGTTGAGACTCCTTCGAGATTTATTAGAAGACAGGTGCCGGCTATGCTTACTCTTGTCGGACTTGCCGATAAGTATAAATCTTATCCAAAGCAGCTTTCCGGTGGTGAGCAGCAGAGGGTTGCTCTTGCAAGGGCACTTGTAAATAAGCCTGAACTTTTGCTTGCCGATGAGCCTACAGGTAATCTCGATCCTAAGAACTCATGGGAGATAATGAGATTGCTTGAAGACATTAACAGAAAAGGAACAACCGTCGTAGTTGTTACTCATAACAAAGAAATCGTTAATATGATGCAAAAACGAGTAATCACTCTTAAGAAGGGTGAAATAATAAGCGATGAGCAAAAAGGTGGTTATATAGATGAGGATTAGTTCGTTATTATATAGTATAAGACAGGGACTTAAAAATATAAGAAGAAACATGTTGTTCTCGCTTGCATCAATCGGAACGATAGTTTCATGTTTGTTTTTATTTGGTATATTTTACTGTATTATAGTTAATTTCAGAAGCGCTATGAATGACCTTAAAAATACGGTTACTATCTCTGTATTCTTTGATAAGGGTATAGATGATGATAAGATTAATCTTATAGGTGAACAGATACGTCTTAGGGATGAGGTCAATACTATGGACTTTATTTCAGCGGATGAGGCATGGGAAGAATATGCAAGAAAGAGATATAAGGATAATTACGAAGCAGCTATGGCATCCTTCGCCGGAGATAATCCTCTTAAGGACAGTGCTTCTTATGAGATAACAATGAAGGATCTGAGCAATCAGGCGGGATTTGTTAATTATCTTGAATCACTTGACGGCGTAAGAAAAGTAAGTACATCTGAAGTTACTGCAGATGGTATCCAGGCATTGAGCAGTGTGGTTGGATATGCATCCATAGGTATTATTGCCATACTTTTATTTGTATCAATTTTCCTTATCAGCAATACAATAACTATAGGTATAACTGTAAGAAAAGAAGAGATTGCAATTATGAAGCTTATCGGTGCAACAAACTTTTTCGTAAGGGCACCGTTCATAGTTGAAGGTGTAGTCATCGGTCTAGTGGGTTCCCTTATACCGCTTGCTTTGGTATGGCTTTTGTATGATCATGTAGTTTCGTACGTAGTCGGTAGATTTAATGTTATTTCCAATAACTTTGCTTTTGTACCGATTAAAGATATGTTTTCAGTATTAATTCCTATATCTGCAGCGATAGGTATAGGTTTAGGTTTGATAGGTAGTATCCTTACAACCAGAAAGCACCTTAAGGTGTAGGATTTTAACATGTAATTGTGTAAAAAAGGAGTAATGTCAAGATGCGAAAGATGCGAAGAATTTTAAAGGTTGCATTAGCATTTGTACTTGTGGGTTCTATGGGAATTAATGCTCATGCGACGAGTATAACTGACCTTGAAGGCCAAAAAGAAGATCTTGAAGGCAAGAAGCAGGAAGCACAGGCGATAGTAGATAAGATGGATAGTGAGAAGGATAACATCCTCGCAGCTATTCAGGAGCTTGATAATCAGGTGGCTGAACTTAATATCCAGATTAATGATTTGGAAACACAGAAAACAGAGCTTAATGATGCGATTGCGATAACCGAAAAACAGCTTTCCGAAGCTGAGAAAAAGGAGCAGGAGCAATATGAAGCTATGAAGCTTCGAATCCAGTATACTTATGAAAATGATGATTATAGCTATCTGGATGTCGTATTTACATCATCCGATATTTCAAGCATGGTAAACCAGGAGGAATACGGAGCTCAGGTTTATGATTACGATTCAAAGATGCTTAATGATCTTATAGATATCAAGCAGGAAATCTCTGATACAAATGATTTGCTCAATTCACAGCTTGAAGAGGTTCAGGTTATAGAGGAACAGCTTACAGAGGATAGGGATGCTGTTCAGATAATGATTGAAGGAAAAGAAACACAGATTAGCAACTATAATGCTTCTATAGACGGATATAATGCTCAGATAGCTCAGTATCAGGCGGATATGGACAGTATCGATGCTCAGATAGCAGCTATTATGGAAGAGAGAAGAAAAGCGGAGGCAGCAGCCGCTGTTCAGGGACTTGATGTTCCTATATATTATACAGGTGGAAACTTCCAGTGGCCGGTTTCCAGTGGTGGTATTATCACATCAACATTTGGTGCAAGATGGGGAACCATCCACCAGGGTCTGGATATAGCATGTCCTATAGGAACACCTATACTGGCAGGTGAATCCGGAACGGTAATTGCTTCATATTACAGTAGTTCTGCAGGAGAATATATAGTTATAGACCATGGTAACGGAGTTGCTACCGAATACATGCATAATTCACAGAGATTGGTAAATGTAGGTGACCATGTTTCAAGAGGTCAGGTTATCGCATACTCCGGAAGTACCGGATATTCTACGGGACCTCACTGTCACTTCGGTGTTCGTATAAATGGTACCAGAGTTGACCCTCAACCGTATCTGTAAATTGCTTTAAGGAATACAAAAAGCTTATGGGGCATTATTGCCCTGTAAGCTTTAAGTTGTTTATATAAAAAATTTAAATGGATAGGAGATAGATAAAATTGAAAAAGAAGGTTTTGGCTATTGTAATTTCATCAGCTATGATTTTAGGACTTTCGGGCTGCTCGGCTCCATGGACTAAAGATAAAGAAAGCAAAAAGGACGGAAGTGCCATCAACATCAATACCAGTGATTCCTCGGGAAATCTTCTTGAGGATGATGCTGTAAATGAAAAAATTGATGAAATAAACAGATATATTGACAGTTATTTTTATTTTGATAAGGACCCTGAAAAGCAGGAGGAAGCTATATATGATGGTATAATGGCCGGCCTTGATGATCCGTATTCTGTTTATTATACAAAGGAAGAATATGAGGATTTGATGGAGGAGGATTCCGGCGAGTACGTAGGTGTAGGTGCTGTTGTTACGCAGGATGAAAATATGAGGGTATCTGTTGTAAGACCAATACCGGGTAGTCCTGCCGAGGAGGCCGGTATACAGGCTGAAGACGTAATCGTTGAAGTGGACGGAACTGAGATTACGGATCAGGAGCTTTCTCTCGTTGTTGATATGATACGTGGTAAGGAAGGAACAACTGCTCATATCAAGGTTTACAGACAAAGTGAGGCAGATTATCTTGAGTTTGATATGGTAAGACGAGTGGTTGAAAATTATTCTGTATACCATGAGATGCTTGATAATAATATAGGCTATATACAGATTCAGCAGTTTTATGACAATACTCCTAAGGAGTTCAAAGAGGCTATAGAGGATTTAAAGTCACAGGGTGCAACAGGCTTAATATTTGATGTGAGGGATAATCCCGGCGGTCTTTTAAATGCCGTTACAGATATGTGTGATTATGTAATGGGTGATGGAACCATAGTTACTGTTGAGGACAGAAATGGACGTGTTTTAAATGATTATGAGTCCGATGAGGAGCATCAAATCAACATGCCTATGGTGGTTCTCGTAAATGGCAACAGCGCAAGCGCTTCAGAGATATTTACAGGTGCGCTTAAGGATAGCGGTAAAGCAAAGATTGTTGGGACAACAACCTTCGGTAAGGGTATCGTTCAGTCGGTTATACCGCTCAGCGACGGTACTGCTATAAAACTTACCATAGCAAAGTATTTCACTCCTAATGGAAATGATATCCATAAGATAGGTATAGAACCAGACTATGAAGTTGAACTTGCAGATGGCAGAAAGAATGCTGTAAACCTGCCTCATGAAGAAGATGCTCAGCTTGATAAGGCAATTGAGATAATTAACAGTGAGATAAAATAAAGTATGACAAAGTGCATGACGAGAGGACTGGTATGGTGTCGCGCTAATGTGGCAGAGAGCTTGTACAATTGTCATAAAGCAGGATAGAAAGGACTAAAAAATGGCTAAAGAAATGATTATCGTTCTTGACTTTGGAGGTCAATACAACCAGCTCATAGCAAGACGTGTAAGAGAGTGCAATGTATATGCGGAGGTACATCCATATACACTTACACTTGAAGAGATAAAGAAAATGAATCCAAAGGGTATTATATTTACCGGAGGGCCTAACAGCGTTTATGATGATACATCACCAAGATACGGAAGGGAAATATTTGATATAGGAGTTCCGATACTTGGAATATGCTACGGCTCACAGCTTATGGCATATACTCTTGGAGGAGAGGTTAAGACTGCGCCGGTAAGTGAGTACGGAAGAACGGAGACGTTTATAGATAAATCATCTTCCAAGTTGTTTGAAGGGGTTTCAGATAAGATAAATACATGGATGAGTCATACGGATTATATAGCAAAGGTACCGGAGGGATTTAAGATTACTGCTCATACCAAGGACTGCCCTGTGGCGGCTATGGAGGATGAGAGCAGAAACTTTTATGCAACCCAGTTTCATCCTGAGGTAATGCATACCGAACAAGGTCAGAAGATAATTAGCAATTTTGTCTATAAGGTATGTGGATGCACCGGTGACTGGCGCATGGATTCCTTTGTGGAAACTACCATAAAGCAGATACGTGAAAAGGTGGGAAATGGAAAGGTGCTTTGCGCACTGTCAGGTGGCGTAGATTCATCTGTTGCGGCCGTCCTTTTATCAAAGGCTGTAGGAAAGCAACTTACTTGTGTATTCGTAGACCATGGCTTACTTCGTAAAAATGAGGGCGATGAGGTAGAGGCAGTATTTGGCCCTGACGGTCCTTACGACCTCAACTTTATAAGAGTAAATGCGCAGGACAGATTTTATATAAAGCTTGCAGGTGTAACAGAACCTGAGGATAAAAGAAAGATAATCGGTGAAGAATTTATCCGTGTATTTGAAGAAGAAGCAAAGAAAATCGGTGCTGTAGATTTCCTTGTCCAGGGAACCATCTATCCGGATGTTATAGAATCGGGTCTAGGCAAGTCAGCAGTGATAAAGAGTCACCACAACGTAGGCGGATTGCCTGACTACGTTGACTTTAAAGAGATAATCGAGCCTCTTCGCATGCTCTTTAAGGATGAAGTAAGAAAAGCAGGACTCGAGCTCGGCATACCGGATTATCTTGTATATCGCCAGCCATTCCCGGGACCGGGACTCGGCATAAGAATAGTCGGTGACATAACTGCCGAAAAGGTAGCAATGGTTCAGGACGCAGATGCAATCTATCGTGAGGAGATAGATAAGGCATATGACGAAGGCTTGTTAAAGACCAAGCCAAATCAGTACTTTGCTGCACTTACCAATATGCGTTCTGTCGGCGTAATGGGTGACTTCAGAACCTACGACTATGCCGTAGCACTTCGTGCAGTCAATACCAGCGACTTCATGACTGCAGACTGCACGGATATACCTTTTGAAGTCCTTCAGCGCGTCATGAACAGAATAATCAATGAAGTAAAGGGCGTAAACAGAGTAATGTATGACTTGACGAGTAAACCGCCTGGAACGATTGAGTTTGAATAATTTTCAAAAGCTCGCAAAAGCCTATAAAATGGGCATTTGCGAGCTTGTTTTTTGCCTTTTGGTACTATAATGGTACTAAAGTGAGCTGTGCATGAATAATAGTATTTACGCATGCGGCCATGTAATTTTCCACTCAAAGTATTCATTTGGAGAAATCTCTCCATTATTTAATTTCGTTTTCATTTCACACCAGTCTGACAAGAAGTCATTTACCAATCCATATTCAAAAGTTAATGCAATGGGTGCACCTGCACAGTCATAATCATCTTCGTTATAAGTTGGGTTTGCTGTTTCAGAAGGCTTTGAAGGTGTCATTGCAGTTAAGTGAATAAGATTACCTGGTGCAGTGTACTCAGGAAATCTTGTCCCTTTCCCTCGTGCAGGAAGAAAAGAGGCGCTTTCCTCGAGCCAGAAGAGTGTTTCGATAATATCTTCAGCAGCACCTAAACTGTAGTCAGAGATTGCTTTGTAATTACAGTGCAATGCGTCGGCAAGCTTTTGAATCATATCATCACCGGGAATGCGGGCACCGGTT
>CACWQH010000058.1 GCA_902762955.1 uncultured Lachnospiraceae bacterium | reverse complement strand
CAGGGATTATTAAGGTTGCCCTTTTTTCAGCAAATGATATAAAAAAGTATTAAAAATCTTTTCAATTTAGTCTTGACATATCACCGCTGGACTTTTCATGCTATTATGTCGCTATCAAAACATTTTGTAAAAAACAAATCTTTAAATAAAGCTTTGATAATCAACTTAATATAATTAACTACATCAACTTCTTAAACATCTCTCTAAACTGCTCTAAGCTTGCAGGCTTTGGATTGCCCGGAGCACATGCATCTGCTGCGGCTGATTCACATAAGAAATCAAGATCCTCTTCCTTAAGCTTGTCTAACTTTGTAGGAATTCCTACATCTACAGAAAGCTGTCTTACGGCATCTATGGCAGCCTTTCTATATTCTTCCTGACTCATTCCCTCTGTGTTGATATCAAAGGCTTCTGCGATATATTTGAACTTATCGCCGGTTGCTTCTGCATTAAATTCCATAACGATAGGAAGCATCATAGCGCAGGCTACACCATGAGGAGTATCATATACTGCACCAAGGGTATGTGCCATAGAATGTGCTATACCAAGACCGACATTTGAGTAAGCCATAGCCGTTACATACTGTGCAAGAGCCATGCCCTCACGTCCGTCAGGATCATTGTCTACAGCCTTTCTTAAGTTCTTTGCAATAAGTTTTATTGCTTCAAGATTAAGACAGTCTGAAAGCTCCCATGCAGCTGCTGTAGTATATCCCTCTATAGCATGTGTCAAAGCGTCCATACCTGTTGATGCTGTAAGGCCTTTAGGCATAGAAGCCATCATGTCAGGATCAACCACTGCGATATCAGGTATATCATTAGGGTCTACACATACAAATTTACGCTTCTTTTCAACATCTGTGATAACGTAGTTAATGGTTGACTCAGCACCTGTTCCGCCTGTTGTAGGAACAGCGATTGTAAATACTGTACGGTTCTTTGTCGGAGCAACACCCTCGAGAGAACGAACATCTGCATATTCAGGGTTATTAACGATAATTCCTATACCCTTACCGGTATCCATAGATGAACCGCCACCGATGGTAATCATAAAATCTGCACCTGAAGCCTTGTAAGCTTCAACACCGCTTTTTACATTTTCGATAGTAGGATTTGGTTTGATATCAGAATAAACCTCATATGCGATACCATTTTGATCAAGTAAATCCGTAACCTTTGCAGTAACCCCAAACTTTACCAAATCAGGATCGGATGCAACAAATGCTTTCTTAAAGCCCTTTGACTTGATAATTCCCGGAATTTCATTGATAGCACCATGTCCGTGATAAGAAATTCCATTCAATACAAAACGATTAACTCCCATTAATAATTACCTCCTATTGTTTATGTTTTTTTTATATTAGGTACATAAAATGTACTGCTAATATCAGGATTTTATTATAACATAATTTGCTTTTTTCAGCAATTATGAGAAACATTCAAATTAAGCTTGAAAAACGACAAAATAAAATATTTTTTGTGCATTTTGCTGAAAATTCACGTTATACCTTTTGTTTATTTGTTATTTGTGATATAATTCGTATTTAGTGATACTATAAATATATGAAATACAAGAATCACAAGGAGGAAGTATTCAAAAATGTTTGGGAAAAAGCAAAGTTACGTACAGGAAAACAGTAGTGAAATAGAAGCACTACGAAATGAAATTGCAAAGTATAAATATGAATCGGAAAAAAACTACCGTATGCTTGAATCGGTTAATAATTCCGCTAATCTCGCTATATGGATGGCATTTTTTGATGAAGGCGGTAATCAGACCGGCGTTCATTATACCGATAATATGAGAAGGAGTCTTGGATATACCGAGTCAGAGCTTCCTGATACAGTTGAGTCACTCGGAAAGATAATTCATCCTGATGATGCTGAAGAGGTATTTGCTTCATACGGTGCCGCAGTTGCCAGGAGAGAAGCAAGATATGATGTAAATTACAGACTTCTTGCCAAAAGCGGTGAATACCGTATGTATCATGCAACAGGTGAATGTATACGTCGTCCTAACGGCAATCCCGAAGTTTTCATAGGAACCTTTATAGATATTGAAGATAAGCTTAAAACTGAAGCTAAACTTGAACATGACCAGAGAAGGCAGTATGCGGTTGACAAGATGATGCTTGAAGGTTCGTGGAGCCTTGACCTGACACAGGGTGCAATTGATGACCCAAATACTCCTATGGTATTTTCCGATCAGTTCAAAAAACTTCTTGGATATAGTAATTCTATAGATTTCCCTGATATTATGTCCTCCTGGTTGACTAAGATTCATCCGGATGATGTTGAAGCAGCTGCAGGTTTGATGGCTAAACAGATGGCAGACCCAACCGGTGATACTGTGTTTGATATGGAATACCGTATCCAGCATAAGAGCGGTGAATATAAATGGTTCAGAGCTTCAAGCTATGTAGTATTTTCACCGGATAAGGTTCCTCTTATGGCAGCAGGAACAATACTGGATGTAACGGAAGAAAAAGAGCACAGAGTAAAATTTGAAACTGAGCTTGCTCCTGATATCGAGAGTCTTGAAGTAAAGATAGCAGATGTTTCAAAGACAGTTGATGAAGCCGCAGGTGAGATGCAGGATGTAGCACTTCGTCAGACAGAAATAGCTGAGGCTTCACAGGAAATCGAAGCATCTGTTGATGCATCTATGGAGATTATCCAGAGTATCCAAAGCATTGCTGCACAGACCAATCTTCTTTCGCTCAATGCAAGTATTGAGGCAGCAAGAGCCGGTGAAGCAGGTAAGGGATTTGCGGTTGTTGCAAGTGAGGTTCAAAATCTTGCCAATTCAACCAAAGAGACAACCAACAACATTTCACAGATACTCGGTGAAATGAACACCTCTGTTAAAAATGTTATGCAAAAGATTAATCAGATCAACGATAACATTACCTCTCAAAGTGCCAATATGGAAGAGATAAATGCAACTATGGAGGAGCTTCATACCCTTGCTGTAGCAATAGGCGATATGACCTCACACCTTTATTCATAGAGCTGTATTTACGGATATATGGCATGAAATTTAAAGGATAATCAATTATTTTTTTGATAATCATTATCTTTTTATATAATTTAGTTGAATTTTTTAAAAAAATTATATACAATATATTTTAACTGTTATTACAAAATACATAATCAGATTAGGGGGTAATGAAATGGCAGTAAGTGAATTCTTAGATATATCATTATTGGATGAGCTTTTGGTTGACTGGTCAGCTGCAACAGGCATGATAGCAGTTGTGCTTGATGATGAAGGAGATTTTCTTTCAAATAAATTAGGCTTTTCACGTGACAACATTGAAGCTTTCAGTGAAGATATAGAGGTTGATGATGTTGTTGTAGCATCTGTAATCGGAGGACCTTTAGACGAGGATACTCCTGAAGAGCAGGTAGAGGCTGCATCAAGATTGCTTGTATCTTCCATCACAAACCTTATGGAGAGATATTATAATAAACAGCAGTTAAGCGGAATAAATGATAGTTTTTCCGATCAGATAGTTGACGCAGCAGCTCTTATCAAAGAGCTTACATTAAAGTCACAGGGACTTAAGAAGATTGAAAATAAGCAGAATATCTTAGCACTTAATGCTTCCATAGAAGCAGCCCGTGCCGGTGAAACAGGTAAGGGATTTACCGTAGTTGCACATGAATTCGGAAAGATGGCACATGAGTCAGGTGTTATAAATGATGCAATTCAAAAAGCATTGAAACAGCTTGATGCTTCAATGAAGGAATTAGGCGCAAATTAATTTTCAAGAACCAATTTTTCACAATTAGGACATAATTTGAACACATTTTTATGTTAAATTATTTTCCGTAAAGAGCTTTTCATATATTTGAATCCTCTCTCCCCTAAATGAGTGATGAATAAATCCCTCCCCGGTTTGGTTCATCACTCATTTTTATTTCCCGATTTTGAAAGGAGTTTTATTATGATTAACGAAATGTACAAGGATATGACAGGCAAAGGCTCCGTCATAAGAGAATTTTTTACATATGCAGGCAAAAAGGCAGCCGAGATAGGTGCAGAAAATATCTATAATTTTTCAATCGGAAATCCTTCTGTTCCGACACCAAAGGAATTTACCGACGGTCTTATAAAGATGCTCGAGACAAAAAATCCCGTGGCACTTCATGGTTACAGCCCGTCTCTTGGAATAGATTCAACCAGGGAGGCAGTTGCTGTTTCACTAAACAAAAGATTTGGCATGAATTATACCAAGGATGAAATCTTTATGACAACAGGTGCAGCAGGTGCCATAGCACACGCCATAAGATGTGTCGTTAAGGATGGTGATGAGGTTATTACCTTTGCACCTTATTTCCCTGAATATGTACCTTATGTAACGGGAACCGGCGCCAAACTTACCATAGTTCCTGCAGATATCGATACCTTTCAGATTAATTTTGAAGAGTTCGAAAAAGCACTTAATCCTAACGTGCAGGCAGTTTTAATAAACTCTCCAAATAACCCTTCGGGTATAGTTTACTCAACCGATACAATCAAAAAGCTTGCAGCTATACTTGTTAAAAAGCAGGAGGAATACGGACACGATATCTACCTTATATCCGATGAACCTTACAGAGAAATTGTATTTACAGGCACTGATGCACCTTTTGTATCAGCATTTTATGACAACTCGATTTGCTGCTACTCTTTCAGTAAATCAGTTTCCCTTCCGGGTGAAAGAATCGGTTACGTGGCAGTCAATCCGGCATGCAAGGATGCAAAGCTTATCGTTTTGATGTGTGGACAGATTTCAAGATTTACCGGTCACAACTGCCCACCATCACTTATTCAGCTCGGTATAGAAAACATTCTTTATACCACCAGCGATCTTTCGGTTTATGAAAAGAATAAGGAAATATTATATAAAGAATTAACAAGAATAGGCTACCATGTAGTAGAACCGGGCGGTACATTTTATATGTTCCCTCGCACTCCTATAAGCGATGCAAATGAGTTCTGTTGGAAGGCAGCAAAGGAATATAACCTTATAATTGTACCGGGTGACAGCTTTAACTGTCCGGGTCATTTTAGGATTTCCTACTGTGTTACCACGGATATGGTCGAAAAATCCATACCTTTATTTGAAAAACTCTATAATTCCTACAATTAAAGCATTGTTTTTTATGTGATTTTTTTGTATAATCTGGATTGTATGTGTAATACCAAAATCAAGGAGGATAAAAATAATGGCAGAGCCTATGATAACAGGGTTTAGAGAGAAAAAGCCAAAAAGAAACACAGGTATTTTAGTACATCCTACTTCTTTTCCGGGTCCTTACGGTATCGGAGATTTAGGTAAGGGTGCTTATGATTTTATAGATTTTCTGGAGCGTTCAGGTCTTAATACCTGGCAGGTTTTACCGCTTGGGCATACAGGCTTCGGCGACTCGCCATACCAGCCGTTTTCAGCCTTTGCAGGTCAGCCGCTTATAATAAGCCTTGATCATTTAAAGGAGCTTAAGCTCTTACATGACAGCGATTTTTATGATATGCCGCAGTGGAATCCGGAGCAGGTTAATTACGGCGAGCTTATAGCTTTTAAGACACGTCTTTTAAAAACCGCTTATACAAGATTTACGGATGATGATATATCAGACGGAATTTCCACAAACCCTGAGCTTTTGGAACAATATAAAGGATTCTGTGAGTTCAATGCATATTGGCTTGATGATTACGCATTATTTATGGCAGGCAAGGATTATCACGAAGGTATGCCTTGGTATATGTGGGAGGATGATTTAAAGAAGCCTACCAAAAAGCAAAAGGAAGCCTGGATCAAAAAGCTCACAAAAGAGATAGAATATTATAAGTTTATCCAATTCTTATTTAATGTTGAATGGCTTAAATTAAAGAAATATGCCAATGACAAAAATATATCGATAGTTGGCGACATTCCGATATTTATGGCTTGGGACAGTGTTGACGTGTGGGCCAATCAGAAGCTTTTCCTTCTTGACAGCGATGGCTATCCGACCGTTGTTGCAGGTGTACCACCTGATTATTTTTCAGCAACAGGACAGCTCTGGGGTAACCCTCTTTACAATTGGAAAAAGCACACCGAAACCGGCTACGAATGGTGGCTTAACCGCATCAAACATCAGCTCACTCTTGCTGATTTCCTTCGTATCGACCATTTCAGAGGTTTTGATAAATTCTGGGCAGTTCCTTATGGTGAAGAAACTGCTATAAACGGTAAATGGGTTGAAGCTCCGGGTGTAAATTTCTTTACACAGCTTGAAGCAACTCTTGGTTATCATCTTCCGATAATAGCCGAGGATTTGGGTGAGATAGATGAATCTGTAGCCGCTTTAAGAGATAAATTCGGTTTACCGGGTATGAAGATTCTTCAGTTTGCATTTGAAAATCCTGAGGAAAATGATTTCCTTCCTCATAATTTTATAAGAAACTGCGTATGTTATACCGGAACACATGATAATGACACAACTCTCGGCTGGTATAAGCATGCTTATGAGGCATCAAAGGATAAGCTTAGAAGATATTTTTCAACTGACGGTAATGATATATGCTGGATTTTAATAAGAGCCTGCTTTGGTTCAGTTGCCAATATGGCCATAGTTCCTCTTCAGGATGTACTCTGTCTTGATTCCTGGGCACGTTTCAATACCCCGGGTGTCGGCGAAGGAAACTGGGCTTGGCGTTATAAACAGGAAGCTCTTACAAATGAGCTTGCCGCAAGATTGTATGAAACCTGTAAAATGTATGGAAGATAATATGTTTGGAGGGGTTATATGAAGCAATTTTTAGCATATTTGGCACTGTTTTTTTCATCCTTTTTTATAGTACCTTATCACTGGTACCTAAAAAAGCTTGCGAAGACAAATCCCGATGAAGCGTGGGAGCGTTCCTACAGACTTGTAAAAGGATTTTTCAATGCTGAGCTTAAGCTTGTCGGATGTAAAATAACCGTGCTTGGGGAGGAAAATATACCAAAGGATACGGCATGCCTTTTCGTCGGAAATCACAGAAGCTACTTTGACATACTGGTTTCCCACAACACCACCGGAAGACCTGCAGGCTTTATAGCAAAAGCAGAAATGCGAAAGGTTCCGTTGCTTCGCCTCTATATGAGAGACATAGGATGTCTTTTCCTAGAGCGTGACAACATAAAGCAAGGTCTTGAAACTATTAATAAAGGAGCTGAATTCCTTAAGCAGGGACATTCCATGATACTTTTCCCTGAAGGACACAGAAACCAGACAGACGAATTTCTTCCTTTTAAGGAAGGCGGTTACAAGATGGCTGATAAATCCGGCTGTCCTATCGTTCCATTTGCGGTTTCCGGAACAGATTTAATATACGAATCTGCACCGGGTAAAAAATTCACAAAGGGAAATGTAATTATCGAATACGGTAAGCCTATCTATCCAAATGATTATCCTATGAAGGAAAGAAAGGCAAAATACAAGGAAATACCTGATATTATTAAAGATATGCGAAAAACGCATAAAATCAAAAAATAACAATGGAGGATCAACAATATGCCTTGGTGGGGAATATTACTAATAGTTATTGTAGTTGCATTGGGAATACTATTTGCACTATATAAGGTAGGAGACAAGCTCCAAAAGAAACAGATTGAACAAAAGGAACAGATGGCTGATGCAGCTCAGCCTGCTACTATGCTTATCATAGATAAAAAATACCTGCCCATGAAGGACGCAGGCCTGCCTAAAATGGTTATGGAACAGACTCCAAAAAAATACCACAAGGCTAAGCTTCCTATCGTAAAGGCAAAGGTCGGTCCGCAGATTATGAACTTTATATGCGATGATGCCATATTTGAGGATGTGCCTACCAAGGGTGAGGTTAAGGCCATGGTAAGCGGCATCTACATAGTAAGTGTTAAGAGCGTCAGAGGTAAGAAAAAGGCCGCTCAGGTTGAGGAAGAAACAACCGGCAAGAAAAAGAAGAAGAGCATGCGTCAGCGTATGCAGCAGCGTCAGGCTGAATACCAGAAGCAGATTAATGATGAAATATTAGCTAAGAAACAAAATAAAGCTAAAGGTATAGATCAGGAAAAGACAAAGGAACAGATTAAGAAAGAAAAAGAAAGAGCTAAGAAGATTAAAGATGGAATCAAATAATCGAACCAGGAATATAATAAATATATTCGTACCATGTGTAATTGCCATGCTCCTTCAGGTGGTCGCTGTAGTCGGTGATATTGTTTACATATTTGTAAAAAACTGTCTGTCTGATGAAAAAACAGTTGCTTCAAGAACCATTGAAACTATAATATCCCGGGATTACACCCAGCCAATGAACAAGGCAATTATATCGGTGGCTCAGTTTATACTGTTTATAATAGTCTTCGGACTTTGGTTTTTCAAACTAAAAAAGCCTTCTGTTAAAGAGGGCTTTTTTGGCATAATCAAACCGCCGATAATAATATTTCTTATAACAGCCGGCGTGGCCGGACAATTTTTAATTGACAGCATACTTGCACTGATAAGACCATTATTTAAGTCAGCATTTGCAGCATATGATGATTTAGTAGCAAATGTAACCGGAGTAACCTCCTCCTGGCTTATGCTGGTGGCTGTATTTTTACTGGCACCTGTCGCAGAGGAGCTTTTATTCCGTGGACTTACCCTTACATACGCCAAAAGATGCATGCCTGCCACACTTGCCATAGTTATTCAGGCACTTATCTTCGGAATCTACCATGGCAACATAATCCAAGGCACATATGCATTTTTACTCGGCATACTCATAGGCTTTTTAGTCCACAAAACAGATAATCTGCTTGCCGGAATTACATTCCATATAGCATTGAATATAAGCATAATGGCTGTACCAAGCGGACTATTTAACAGCATAACATCCCGCATTTTGACAGCTTGCGTATCAGCTGTTATACTGGCAGGGAGTATATTTTTATTATTTAAGATTAAGAGGAAGGAAACAAAAAAATGAATGCTTCAATAGGTGTTTTTGACTCCGGTGTCGGCGGCTTAACGGTAGTTCGTGAGCTTATGCGCCAGCTTCCAAGTGAAAATGTAATATACTTTGGTGATACCGCACGAGTACCGTACGGAAGCAAATCCAAAAATACAATACTGAAATTCTCCAGACAAATTGTCCGTTTTTTACGCACAAAAAATGTCAAGGCAATCGTTGTTGCCTGCAACACCGCCAGCGCACTTGCCCTTGAAGATATGCGTGACGAGATAGATATCCCTGTAATCGGTGTAGTCAGACCCGGTGCGAAAATGGCTGTCGAAAAAACGAAGACCAAACATGTCGGCGTGATCGGAACTGAAGCAACCATAAAATCGGGCATATACACAGATTACATAAGGCAGCTCGATGAAGAGGTAACTGTAATAGGTAAAGCCTGTCCATTATTTTGCCCACTTGTTGAGGAAGGTCTTTTAGAAGACCGAATCACAGATGACATGATAGACAGATATCTTTCAGAGATAAAACCATATAATGTCGACTCACTTGTATTAGGCTGTACTCACTACCCTCTTTTATTTAACCCTATCAAAAGATATATGGGGGACGGTGTAACCCTTATAAATCCTGCCTACGAAACAGCCAAGGAATTAAAGCAGATACTTGATGAAAAGGGACTTTTAAACAGCAGAAGCAACATTCCTTCCTACGACTTTTATGTAAGCGATGGAATGGATAAATTTAAAGCCTTTGCAGACAGAGTTCTTCCAATAAATGTAGATACAGTAAACGTAATAGATATTGAGAGCTATTGATGTGACATGGGCGTAAGCCTTTTCATATCTTATCAGCTAAGACTGTATATAGAAATGTACCCAAATGGCACGTGTTACTTAACGCCATGCTAAGCACATTTCTATATACAGTCTGCTGATATGACAAGGCTCACGCCCATGTCACATATTTTGAGGTTTTTATGCGTGTTAAAATAATTATAGAAAGTACTGACCAGGATGGTTTGAAAAATAAAAGCGAAAATACTGCTGTAATATTTAAAGAAAAAAATGGCTATAGGTTAACCTACAGTGAGGACTTGTCCGGGGAGGGAGTTTTAACTAAAACTACTATGTATGTCTCACCCACAGAACTTCGAATCATAAGACGCGGCGAGCTGATAACGGATTTTATCTATGGAGATTCTCTCACCCACAACACGACCTATGAGACACCTTTCGGCAACATACCTGTTACTTTGATTACCGAAAGCTACGAATATACCGATATGCTCCACGAACCGAAAACCGGAATAAACATAAACTCATCCTACACACTTGATATGGGTGATTCACTTATGCCACCGGCAAGCATGAATATGAATATAAGCATTTTACAGGAAATAATCGAAGAATGATTTTGCATTATATACAAAATCAAAATACATTTTGGAGGAATTTCAATAATGAGTCAGGAACGAATCTATGATGACTTCTTTGGAATACTTACTAATCACGAAAAATTAAATGAACTGACACCTCTGCCGGATTTTGAAATCCACGAGTCCACCGACTACGAGGTTTTGATGCGCATCTTCGAAGATATATACATCAATCCCGATGATACTATTGTAGACTTCGGCTGTGGTATGGGCAGAGTTTTATTTTATTGCAATAACCGTTTTTTCTGCAATGTAACCGGTATCGAAAACAATCAGGAGGTCTATAACACCCTTTACAACAACGCAGAAAGCTATCATGTAAAATTCATGGAGCAGCGAGAGAAATTTTCCATACTTAATATGCATGCCGCAGAATACGAGATTGCGCCAACCGACAATTTCTTCTACTTCTTCAACCCATTTTCAGCAGAGGTTTTAGAAGGCATCATTAAAAAGATAATGAAATCCGTCCATGAAAATCTTCGTCAAATAACTATCATCCTCTACTACTGCACCTTTGAAATGATGAGCGTTATCCGCAAATTTCCTCTTCGCCTGGAAAAAGTAATCAAGCTTCCCGGCTATGAAGAAGATCCTGACGAAAAAGCCTACATATACAGGCTGTAAACTTTGTTTTATATTTACTGTACTACTGTAATTCCATTTTTCTTTGCAAGTTCCAGAACCTCTTCTTTTGATAATTTAGTATATTTTGTAATCTTGCTTAAAGGTTCGTTGCCATTGAGCATGTTCATAGCAACTTCTCTTTTTTCTGTTGCTTTAGTTTCTATTACAGTTTGATTTACAGTTTTATCAATATCATCCTTCAAAAGTTCTTTTAATGCTTCACACATAACACCATCACCTCTTATTTTACTATACAATTTCTGATTAGCAGATACACTTACCTGTAGTATGGCATCTGCATTCATCTTATCATCCTTATCTGTTAAATCATCTGTTCCTTCTATAAACCTTCGTATTTCATCCTCTTCCGCTTTTGGTGCAAGTATACGAAGTGCCTCGTATCTTCCTTTTTCAAGCTGTTTAGTTACAACTATCTGTAATGGTATATTGATTATACCATATATATAATATATTCCAAAATCCTTTTTTTCAATTTTTGCTGATATTTTTTTCAAACTCTTAAACAACTCTCTCGGATACGTATGTCTGAATATAGAAATTGTCATCTCATCTGCAGGTATCTCATCAACAGTATTTCCATATCCCTTATATAATCCGGCATAGCCTATAGTTTTATACAGATCATCAATTGATAATTCATCTCTCGGTGATTTATATTCTACTATATTATATCTTCGAAATATCTGCCCAATAGGATTATCTATCAAAACGTCCCTTTCCTTTTTAATTATAAGCAAATCCATCTTTATAGGTTCCTTGGAAAGTTCATGCTCCCTATCATAGCTTAAATCATTTTTATATTCTTTTAAAATGTATTCTATACTCCCATAAAAACCCGGATGCCATTTGATGTTTCCAATGTTATCCATATAACCACTCCCCTTAAAAAAGCGCACAAAAACAACAGGTTACTATCCTCTCCGATTTTCTTATGAAATATAAGCAAGAATTTTAAATTATATCCAGACCAAAATATAAAAAGAATTATCTGCTTTAAACAGACCTTACACTATAGCAGAAAAAAAATCAACATTAAAAACTCAAATGACACGAATAGTATCATTTTTATGTTAACTGTACGCAATTATGTAAACTGTATATTGTTATCAACCGAATATTATCTTACTGTCATAAAAAATTCCGACCGAAAAATGATGCCTTCCGGTCGGAATTATTTAAACATATTATTTATTACTTTAGTTTTTTTACTTCACTCCGGTATCTCCAACCAAGACCTACAAGCCAGTCATTCTCGCTCTTGCTTGCGGTATAGTTATGATTTCCTGCTTTAGCATTAGGATTATATTGTCTGTACAATGGAACGGATTTATTGTCGTCCGAATACCATCCTATTCCTTCATATCTCCATCCAAGAGATACAAGCCAGTCACGTTCATTAACATTCACAGTATAGTGATGATCGCCTGCATTTGGATTATAAAGTCTGTATACAGGTGTATTTGACTTTTCAGGAGCTTTCCAGCCTATGCCTTCATAACGCCATCCTAATTCCGTAAGCATATCTCTTTCTCCTACGCTTGCGGTATAGAAATGCTCTCCGCTGTTTGGATTATAGAGTCGGTACATATCTACGGTTTTAGCAGGTGTTTCAGGTTTCACCGGTTCATCTTGTTTTTTCTCCTCTGCGATGGTTACTTTTACACATTCCGGTTCAACATCGTTATGATTCTCATCACCAACAACCTTATACCAGACATAATAGGTTCCGGCTTCGGTTTCTGTAGGGATATCTGTGGTATACATTTTTTCATCCGTCGGTTTCACATTTTCGGTGGTTACGGCATACTTCATGGTGTAACCTGCCGGAAGTGCCGTGGTCGGCGTGTTGATCAACTGAATCGGATTTCCGGTATAAGTCATTCCGTCGCCAGTCTTAGCCGAAACCTCACTCATGACCTGCACGATCCCCAGTTTGTCCTCTGCATCTGTCAGCTTCTTGAGGGTGTTAGCAGAAACCTGAGCCTTCTGCGCATCGGTCAGCGCGTTGTAAGCCGCCCTTGCCGCTTCGATGGCATCCTTGTTGGCTGTTGTCACATCGCTGAAATCGGGCAGAGCATTGATCGTATCCTCCACCTTCTCCGCCTTCGTCTTGACCGCATTCACCGCTTCAATGGCAGCGTTCTTCTCCGTAGTAACACCGTCTATTGTCGTCGCGTTATCGATAGCGTCCTTGCCGTCCGCGATTGCTGTGGTCAGCGTTGTCCAGTCTTCCGCGTCGTAGTCAGCCTCGGTCTTGCCAGCAAGCAGCGTATCGAGCTCGGCTTTCGCGGCGGCCTTGGCATCTGCCAGCTTCTCCGCCTTCGTCTTGATGGCGTTCACGGCGGTGACCGTATTGGTCTTCTCCGTAGTAACACCGTCTATTGTCGTCGCGTTATCG
>CACWQH010000057.1 GCA_902762955.1 uncultured Lachnospiraceae bacterium | reverse complement strand
ATTTCTCCGCTGCGGAGAGTTTAAATATGAGCAGAATATAAATAGTTGTAAGAAAGAGATTCTGATATTTCGGAATCTTTTTCTTTTGAGAGGGATTTTTATTTTTCTATTTTATTTTCTCTTGAAATGTGTTATTATATCTAAGCAGGCTGTGGGGAAAAAAGAGGTCACTATGGATTATGAGGCATTGCTGAAAAAAGCTGAAGATATTGCGACTAAGGCACACAAAGGACAGTTTGACCGGTGTGGAGTTGAGTATATCAACCACCCAAGGACTGTTGCTTCTTATGTCGATAATCCGAAGGAAAAGATAGTTGCATGGCTTCATGATACCATAGAGGATACGGCTATAACCGAGGCTGACTTAAGACCTGTATTTGGGGATGAGATAACAGATGCAGTTGTTGCTTTAACCAAAACAGAGGGAGAAGATTACTTTGATTATATAAGCAGAGCTATCAAAAATCCTCTTTCGGCAAGAGTGAAAATAGCAGATTTAACTCACAATATGAAGCCTGATCGTATCCCTCATCCGACCGAAGAAGATCAAAAGCGGATGGAAAAATATAAAAAGGCTTATGAAATAGTTAGTAAGGCAATTAAGGGATAAAAATTAGATAAAATAATTTATGCTTCTGTGGCTCAGTTGGTAGAGCGTCGCATTCGTAATGCGTAGGCCGTGGGTTCGAGTCCCATCAGAAGCTTTTGGGCAATATAGCGACAGCTAAAGACTAAAAGTAAGAGGAACTACAATAAAAGTGGTATTATTACCGCTTTTATTGTTTTTTTTAATAATTTGTGTATAATGTAGTAGAGACATTTGTTAAATTGTATATTGGAAAAACTTTAAGGGGGTAAATAATTATGTATCAAATCAACAATCTTTTTGACAACAAAAATATGACCTGTATCAGTCAGCTTGGTCAGTACAGAGTGTTTGAGCACCAGCAGGATTTGTCGGTAACTCCTGCGACTGCTGCTACTCAGTATTTTGCTTCAAAGATGAATGTAAGAAAAAGACAGGTGCTTATCGAGCTTAATAATTCTGCTGCCAAGGTTCAGGCAGGTGCCATGCAGTGGATGATTGGAAATGTTTCTATGACCTCCGGTGTAAAGGCAGGAAACTTTCTTGGCAAGATGGTAAGTGCAGCCGTTACAGGTGAAACAGTTGCTAAACCTGAGTATGTAGGACAGGGTTATGTTATGCTTGAACCTACATATAAGCATATAATTATGATTGATGTATCACAGTGGGGTTCGATAGTTCTTCAGGATGGGCTTTTCCTTGCATGTGACAGTACCCTTCAGGATAAGGTTGTTGCAAGAAGCAATCTTTCCTCTGCCGCACTTGGTGGAGAGGGCTTATTTAATTTAAGCCTTGCAGGACAGGGTATAGCAGTTCTTGAAAGTCCGGTTCCGCAGCAGGAGCTTATAGCATTTAATCTTCAGGATGATGAAGTTAAGATTGATGGCAATATGGCGATAGCATGGTCCGGTTCGCTTTCATTTACAGTTGAGAAGTCCTCAAAGAGCCTTATCGGTTCAGCTGTATCGGGTGAGGGACTTGTAAATGTTTACAGAGGTACAGGAACTGTACTTATGGCACTTACTGATAAGTAAGCATATTTATAAAAATGATAAGCTTTAAATAAATATATATAAAGACTGAATTTATGACTTAAAGTAATAAATGATATAGAAGGCGAAGCTATGAGTAATAAAGACGAGCGTTATGATAAACTTGATAATACAGCTAATTTATTTCCTATGATAGTCAGCGAGAGCATGAGCAATGTCTACAGGGTATCGGTTACATTGAAATATGATATCGTTCCGGACATTTTGCAAAAGGCACTGGATAAGGTTCTGCCATATTTTGATGTGTTTAATTCCAAGATGACAGAGGGACTTTTCTGGTACTATTTTGAGACTAATCACAATATGCCGCCGAAGGTTACCGAGGAGGATACCTATCCGTGCAGATTTATCAATCCGCATCTTAACAGGGATTATCAGTTTCGTGTAACCTATTACAAAAACAGGATAAATCTTGAGGTATTTCATGCTGTTACTGACGGTAACGGAGCCCTTGCCTTTTTAAAGGAGATAACCTATCAGTATCTAAGGGACAGATATCCGGAGCTTAAGGAAACCAATCATGATATCCTAAGTCCTGAAACCTCTCTGGACAGAGAGGACAGCTACGTTAAAAATTACAAGCGTAGTAAGAAGAAAAAGTATAAAAAAGAAAAGGCATTTATCATAGAGGGAGAAAAGCTTCCCGAGACCGAGATGGGCATCATACACGGATATATACCTGTCAAGGAGATAAAGGAGGTTTCAAAAAAATACGGAGTGACTATAAACCAGTATCTTCTCGGGACCTTTGCCTGGGCAGTTTATAAGGAATGTATGAAATCACAGCCGGGTAAAAAACCGTTTTCCGCATGCGTTCCCGTTAATCTAAGACCGTACTTTGATTCGGGTACCTTAAAGAATTTCTTTGCGATTGTTTCGGCTACATTCAGACCCGTAAAGGAAAGCTATACATTTAAAGAGGTGCTTGACGAGGTTGCGGAGAGCTTAAGGAAGCAGATAACCAGAGAAAACCTTGAGGATATAATTTCCTACAATGTTTCCAATGAAGAAAATAAATGGCTTAGAGCGGTTCCGCTTTTTATAAAGAGCTTTGTCATGAAGCGCATTTACCTTGCATCTGCTAAGGCCAATACGACTACCGTGACTAACCTCGGTATTATAAAGGTTGCACCCGGATACGAGGATTATATAGAGAAATTTACGGCAGTATTATCCATGTCGCCGGGACAAAATATCAAGGCTACGGTTTTTTCTTACAATGATACTCTTGTATTTACATTTAGCTCTGCCATACTTGAAACTCATGTTCAGAGAGCATTTTTCAGGCATATGGTTGAGGATGGAATAAATGTAACTGTGGAAAGTAATGGTGCTTATTATGAATAGATGTAGAAAATGTAATATAGATATTATGGATGATTCGATTATCTGCCCGCTTTGCAAAAATGTTCTCGATTTATCTGACGAGATGAAGGGAACCGATAAAATGGGAATGTACAAATCAAAATCCATAAGCTATCCGGATATTGTAAAAAAGAGAAAATGGATAAAGTTTGTTATAAGACTCTGCATTTTTTTGTCCATTATAGCAGAGATAATTCTTGTGCTTATAAACTATGCAACCTACAAGGGAACACCATGGTCGATTGTAACCGGAGCGTGTCTTGCTTATATGTGTTTTACAGTTTTTTACTCCTTCCAGCGTTATGTCAGCCACCGTTCAAAGCTTGCGGTTCAGGTTATAGCGGCGATACCGCTTATTATGATAATAGACCGGGTCTATGGCGGAAACGGTTGGTCGATTAATTTCGGAATTCCGATTATGGTACTCGTGCTTGACCTGGTTGTGTTTATTTTATCCATGGTCAATTTCAAAAAATGTCATGTGTATCTTATGGTTCAGCTTACAGGTATAGTGATGAGTCTTATCTGCAGTATATTTGTGGTGCTTGGCAATTATAAGGTAAAGATGCTTTCGATAGTTTCGACAGTGGTTTCGATAATAATATTTATGATTATTGTTTTTCTCGGCGAGAAAAAGTCGACGAGCGAGCTCGCAAAGAGATTTAGGATCTAGCGAGTAAAGCGCCGGGCAAGTTTACTTGCAACGGCATTTTACGAGCAAGCTTATCGAGCCGACAGGCGAGATAGGATCTAACGAGCGAAGAATAGGAGAAATATATGGAGACAAGCTTACGTGCGAAGATGGTTATTACACTTATAGCAGAGTTTAATAAAAGTAATTATCTTCGTACCCACTTAAGAGAAGAAAAAAGAACGGATAGCGATCTGGATAAAAACTTCAGATATCCGGAGCACCTTTCTAAGGAAAGAATTGACTTGGATAATTTTTCCATGGAGCTCCTCAAATGGAACGATAAAAATGAGCTTTTTGATAAACCGTCGGATAAGGTCATTTTGCAGCTGCATGGCGGTGGATATATAGGTGCATTTAAAAATATATACAGAACCATGGCAGGTCTTTACGGAGAAGTAAGCTGTGGTGCAGATGTACTTTCGATAGATTACAGAGTCGGTCCGGAATTTAAACATCCTGCTGCTTTGGAGGATGCTCTTTGTGCATATGACTGGCTTTTGGATAATGGCTATACCGAGGATAAGATTGTGCTTGCGGGTGATTCTGCCGGAGGCGGACTTGCTATGGCACTGTGTCATCTGCTAAAGGACAAAGGCCGTAAGCTTCCGTCTGCGATAGTTGCTATGTCCCCTTGGACAGACCTTTTATCAACGGGAGCTTCTTACAAGGATAATTATGGTGTTGATCCTGTATTTGGAAATGACAGCAGTAATCTTATATATGATAATCCGTATGTGGAGGATACAGATAAGGGCGATAAATACATTTCTCCGTTGTATGGGGACTTTGAGGGCTTTCCTCCGATGCTGATACAGGTTGGTTCCAATGAGATGCTTTTGGATGACTCAAGGCTGGTTGCCGAAAAGGCGAAGGAGGCCGGAGTTCAGGTGAAGCTTTCCATATATGAGGGTATGTTTCATGTGTTTCAAATGGGGGCAAAGCTTATGCCCGAGTCAATGAAGGCATGGAACGAGGTCAGTAAGTTTTTTGATGTGCTGGGGTAACTTTTTATAGGATGAATTTATTATGAAATTAGCTTTATATCAGATGAATATTGTCTGGGAAGATAAAGAAGAAAATTTAAACAAGCTGGAAAAGGTTTTAAAAACCATTTCAGAAAGAAAAGTTGATTTATTGCTTTTGCCGGAGATGTCTCTGACAGGATTTTCAATGAATACTGATGCAACAGGCGAGTCGGATTATGAGACTGTAAGGAAGATTAAAAAGCTTGCAACAGAGTATAAGGTTGCAATCGGAGTTGGCTGGACAAAGCAGATAAATAACAAATCTTGTGATACATCAAAGGATAGTGAAAAAAATGAAAAGTTCATTAAAAAAGATATGTGTGAAAATCATTATTCTATAGTAGGACCGGATGAGATTGAAGAATTTGGTATCACAGAAGATGAGAAAAGCAATTCTTGTTTAAGCTATGATAGTGGGATAAAGGAAGATGATTTTGATGAGCTTGATATCCCTATGATGTTTGACTATGCAAAGATACATCCTTTCAGTTACTCGGGTGAGGATAAGTTTTTTACCGGCGGTGAGTATCAGGATTATCTTTACTATAAGGGCTTTAATATAAGTGCTGCCATATGCTATGACTTAAGATTTCCGGAAATCTTTCAGACGATGTCTAAGAAGGCAGAGCTTATCATTGTTCCTGCAAACTGGCCAGAAGTAAGGATTGGTCATTGGGATAAGCTTCTTGTGGCTCGAGCTATAGAAAACCAATGCTATATAGCGGGCATAAACTGTGTTGGAGAGATAGGCGGAGCGTCTTATTGCGGAGGAACCATGTTGGTTGATCCAAACGGAGATACGGTAATACCTGATGAAATAGAAGGCAGTGACAATGGTGAGATGATCCTTATATATGAAATTGATAATGATGTTGAAAATGTAAGGGAAGCATTTCCTGTTAAGAAAGATAGAAGAGAAAACATTTATAGAAGTTTAATGAGTGAATAGAGGGGTGGTATGCCCCTCTTAATAAATTCTTAAAATATTAATTACTTTCTTTTTAAATTTATTTTTTGTATAAAAGATTTAAATGATATATCATGTCGTGTAACGGACAAAAGGGGTAAGGAGGATAAAATGTACAACATACTGGTATGTGATGATGAAAAGGATATAGTTGAAGCACTGACGATTTATCTTGAGAGTGAAGGCTACAATATTTTCAGTGCATATAACGGAAAAGAAGCTATCGAGATAGTTGAAAAAGAGGATATACAGCTTGTGATTATGGACATAATGATGCCGGAGATGGATGGTATAGCAGCCATGAATGCTATAAGAAAAAACAGTAATGTTCCTGTGATACTTCTTACAGCAAAGAGTGAGGATACGGACAAGGTGCTTGGCCTTAGTGTGGGCGCTGATGATTATGTGACAAAACCGTTTAATCCGGTTGAGCTTATCGCAAGAGTGAAGGCTCAATTAAGAAGATACATAACTCTCGGCAGCAGCCATATAAACGACAAACAGGACAAGCTGGTTATAAGGGGAATTGAACTTGACGACAAAGCCAAGAGTGTAACGGTTGATGGTAATCCTATAGCTCTTACGCCTACAGAGTTCCAGATACTTAAGCTTTTTATGGAAAATCCGGGTGTAGTTTATTCACCTAAAGAAATATACAGGGAGGTATGGCAGGATGCACCTCTTGGTGCGGAGGGCACGGTTGCTGTACATATCAGACATTTGAGAGAAAAGGTGGAGATTGACCCCTCGGATCCAAGATACTTAAAGGTAGTTTGGGGACAAGGTTATAAGTTGGATTAACCGATAAGACAAGGTTGAATATGACTGGGAGACCGGCACTGTGTCACACTAAAAAAAGAGGAATTATATATGAAAAGATTGAGAAATAACGGTGTTTTTAAGGCATTTATGATTGCTTTGTTTATGCTGTCGATGCTTATCTGCGCAGCAAGCGGAGTACTTACCATAAATCTTTATTCCAAGCACGCCCTTACCAAAAGAGGTAAGGAAACCTTTAAAAATTCAATAATTACCGATATTGCGTATGACCAGTATAATTGGAGGGCGGTAGAATATTATCGGGATTATCTGATGGGTTATGATGATTACTCCAAGGATGCGAATTATTTTTCGGAGGAGAACACTAACTATTCCTTCCATGCCAGAGTGCTTGACGGATATGTGGATTATCCTGAACTTGTTACCTATGAGCCTTCCTCATATCAGTACAGCCAGACGGATAAATATAGTATTAATGTTGACACCTTTGAAGAAAGAAAGGAAATAAGGGTTTCGAGTGAAAGCATATTTTCTACGACTCCTTACGTATTGTGTACGGAAGAGGATTTGGTGAACCTTGGCTGGTATGATTACGGATATGAAGAAAAGTCTGAAAGTATATTCAGACTGTCCTATGAGATAAGTCTTGTAAATGCAGATGTTATAAATGATCTGGAAGAAAAGTTTTATTATAATAACGGATATTATTATTTTGAAGAAAAAAATAAAAATAAAATAAATGATGAAATCAATAATGACTACTCGGTGACTGTGGCGGAAAGCGACGGGGGTGGTTTGAATCTTGAAAATGTAGATATGGAGGATATCTACAATTACTACGATGGTTATTCGGATATTTATTCGGACGTTATGGCAAGCGTACATATGGTTACGGACGGAAATTACTATTACGTGCTCGAAAACATAAGCAGTGTTTCGGATTGTATGAACTCTATCAGAAATACATATTCTGATGCGGAGATATATTTTGAAACCTGGTATGCGAGTGAAAAGGGTTATTTGTATATTGCTGCATTTATTTACCCGACACTGGAGGTAGAGCTTAACTGGTATATCAAGGATGACCTTACGGCATACGATGCATTTTATAATTCACTGGAGCTTAGATACATAGATGATGTAAATACTTTTGCGATTCCAGTGTGTGTGGGTTCGGCAATCATTATGTTTATAAGCTTTGCCTTTCTTATAATAACAGCAGGACACAGGAGAGTAAAAAGAGAAAATGAGGACGGAACCTATGAGATAACCGACGAGCTAAAGCTTGGAATATTTGACAAGCTGCCTTATGATTTGATGTTTATTATACTTCTTGTTACGTTTGCATTTGGCATAGAAAATCTTTCAAATGCTTACTACGGAAGTATAGAGTCGGTGATTGCGGTTGTCTGCGCAGTTCTTACAAGCTTCTTTGCAGCTTATCTGGTAATGACCACTGCAGCAAGGCTTAAATGTGAGGGCTGGAGCTTTTTCAAAAATACAGTTACCTATAAGCTGGCAGGACTGCTTATCAAAGTGCTTAAAAGGGTTTTCAAATGGCTTGGCAGCGGGATCACCTATATGTGGAAGCATTTAAATTTATATTGGAAATATCTGCTGATATTGATAGGTGTAGGTTTTATTGAGCTTTTGTTTACCTTACGTGAAAATGCACCTTTTACCTTTGGACTGCTTATCATAGAAAAGATAGTGATACTTGCTCTTGCGGCTTATGCGGTGATAAACATTACCAAGATAAAGAACTATACCAAAAGTCTGGCAGAGGGCAATACGGATGACGAGCTTTCCACTGAGCACATGTACGGAGAATTTCTTGAATATGCCAAGGATTTGGGACATGTTAATGACGGAATTAAGGCGGCGGTTGAAAATCAGATGAAGAGTGAGATGATGAAGACAGAGCTTATCACCAATGTATCTCATGACATCAAGACACCGCTTACCTCCATAATCAATTATGTGGATCTGCTTGAAAAGGAAAACATAGATAACGATAAGGCAAAGGAATATCTGGAGGTTTTAAACAGGCAGTCCCAGAGATTGAAGAAGCTTATAATCGATCTGATCGACGCTTCCAAGGCCTCTACCGGAAATGTGGATGTAAATCTTGAAAAACTGGATTTGAGTATCATACTTACCCAGCTTAACGGTGAGTACGAGGAACAGTTTGAAGAAAAGAAGCTTAAGCTTGTGGTTAACAATAAGGCGGCAGACACCCACATTATGGCGGATGGAAGACAGATTTACAGGGTGTTTGACAACCTGTTTGTAAATATTAAAAAATATGCTCAGGATAATACAAGGGTGTACATTGATATAACCGATGAAGGTGATAAGCTCGGTGTATCAATGAAAAATATCTCGAAGGAGGAGCTCAATATAACCGGTGAAGAGCTTATGGAAAGATTTACAAGAGGCGACCGCTCACGTAACACCGAAGGCAGCGGACTTGGACTCTCCATCGCAAAGAGCCTGATTGAACTCCAAAACGGAATGATAAAAATAATCGTAGACGGTGATTTATATAAGGTGGAATTATTGATACCGAAGGCGTAGATAAGAGGAAAGTATGTCATGGGGCGTGAGCCAAGTCGTATTTAAAATGTGACAAGGTTCACGCCCCATGACATACTTTGTGTTTATGATATGTTTATAGCAAAAAGAAAAAAATATTTTAAAATATGTAAAATATACTTGACAAATTTCATCTAATGGATTATTATTGCTATATCAAGAGAACAAATTATATGGATTTGAAGTTTTTGCAACGTGTTTTTTCTATAGATGAAAGGCAGGGAAAGGATATGGATTTTAAAGTCGGTTTTGTAGTAGGATTTTTATTTGTTTTATTTTTTGTGATTATTTTTTCCGCATCCAGGATGAAAAAGAAAGGCCGCGGAGAGTATGATGAAAGACAGCAGCTTGTAAGAGGCAAGGGTTATAAGGCAGGTTTCTTTACAATGCTGATATGCAATATGCTGATTCTTCTTTTAGCTAATGATGATGGAAGCATGAAGTATATTAATACGGATGTTGCGGTTATGATTTCAGCATTTGTCGCTTTGATAGTTTTTGCTGTTTACTGCATCTTCAATGACGGATATTTCGGAGTGGTTGAAAATCCGAAGTCAACTATAATCGGATTATTTCTGATAGGTGTAGCAAATATGATTATCGGATTTTCAAATAGCGAAAGCTGGGTAGTTGACGGAAAGCTTTCTTTGGGAGTTTTGAATTTTGCATGTGGAGCGACGCTTTTTATAGTATCGTTTGCAGGAGTGATAAAGCTTGCGATTAATAAAAGAGAGGATGAGTAGCTTATGAAGAATCTGAAATTAAAGGCTGCCCGGACTATGAAGGATATGTCGCAGGAGGATCTTGCAAAGACCGTAGGGGTTTCAAGACAGACTATCAGTTCTATAGAAAAAGGCGATTACAATCCAACCATAAATCTCTGTATAGCGATATGCAGGGCTTTAGATAAAACCTTAGATGAATTATTCTGGGATTAAAGGTATAAAAAGGGAAAGGAGAATTCTTATGAAGCTTGAAGTAAAAGACATTAAGAAGAGCTTTGAAGGAAAAGAAATTCTGCACGGCATCACCTTTGATGTTGAGAGCGGAAAAGCGCTTGGCTTGCTGGGAAGAAACGGAGCCGGTAAGACAACGACAATCAGAATTATCATGGATGTATTTCATGCTGATTCGGGGGAGGTACTTCTTGACGGAGATAAGTTTAAACCGGACGGAAGAAGATTTGGATATCTGCCGGAGGAAAGAGGTCTTTATCCAAAGAGAGTGGTTAAGGAACAGCTTATCTATCTTGGTATGCTGAGAGGCCTTGGTAAGAAGGAGGCTTCCGCCAATACCGAAAAGTGGTTAAAGAGACTCGGTGTTGATGAGTACACCAACAGAAAGCTTGATACCTTATCAAAGGGTAATCAGCAGAAGGTTCAGCTTGCGGCAACTCTTGTAGGGGAGCCTGAGATAGTTATACTCGACGAGCCATTTTCGGGACTTGATCCTGTCAATTCACAGATACTTAAGGATGTAATAAGCGAACTTATAGAGGAAGGAAGAATAGTAATTTTCTCAAGCCACCAGATGAGCTATGTTGAGGAATTCTGCGAAAATATCGCGATTATCAATAAAGGTGAGGTAGTTCTTAAGGGACATCTTGATGATGTTAAGGCAGAGTACGGTAAGGGAAGAAAGAAGCTTTCTGCTTCCAACTACAGCTTAAAAGAGGTAAAGGATATCCTTGAATCAAAGCTTTCCGCTATGGTTAAGGTTGAAAGAGTTTCAAAGCATCATGTTATATTTGAGTGCGAGAAAAATGTTACAAGCTGGGATATCTTGGAGGCTCTTAAGAAGGAAAATGTTGAGATAAAATCCTTTGGCGATTACGAGCCTTCGCTTACCGATATATTTGTAACCTGTGTAGGTGAAGAAGAGCCTGAAGAGGATACTTCGGATAATGATAAAAAATCAGATGATAAGGAGGTGCAGGCATAATGAAGAAGTTTTTAACGGTATTAAAATTTGAGTTGGATAATTACTTTAAGTCAAAATCATTTATTATATCCACTATTTTGCTTTGCATCTTATCAGCAGGTATTATGTTTGCTCCGCGTGTTGTCGATGCATTTAAGTCCGACAGCGATGATGAAGAAGAGGAAAAGGAAATTGATCCGGATGATATAGTTCATTATGGTATATGCGGTGATGTTGACCTCATAGACCTTGATGCACTGCAGGATTATTTTTACGGATCTGAATTTAAGGTTTATGACAGCGTTGAAGCCATGAAGGCAGATATCAACGACAGCGACGATTCCTTAGAGGCAGGCTACGAGATAGTTTCCTTGAAGGAATATAATTATTATGTGTACAATAAGTCTATGTTTGATGATTCGGCATCGCCGTTTTCGGAATATATGCTTATGTTAAATAAGATGAATTACTGTATTGAAAACGGACTTAATGTTGAAGAATTTATAGAGGTTGAGACCACACAGATTACCGCAAATGAAAATATTCTCGGTAAGGACAGTACAAATAATTATTGGTATTGCTATATTCTGGTTATCGTAATATTTATGCTTATCATTATGTATGGTATGCAGGTTGCAAGCAGTGTTACCAATGAAAAGAGTAACCGTTCAATCGAAATTCTTGTAACCAGTACTTCAACTACCGCAGTTTTATTTGGTAAGGTTTTTGCAAGTGTTATCACTTCCATCTTCCAGGTTGGACTTATTGGCTTGTCGCTCCTTGGTTCATATCAGATCAACAAGGATTTCTGGGGTGGTGGAATAGCAATGTTCCTTGATATACCGACAGATGTTCTTATAACCTTTGCGGTATTTGGAATAGGCGGATTTATCCTCTATGCATTCCTTTACGGTGCACTCGGTGCTCTTGTTTCCAAGATTGAAGATCTTAACAAGACAGCAGGTACTGCACAGATGATTATCATGATTGTTTATTTTGTAGTACTTATCAATCTTGCTAATGTAGACGGAATTATCATAAAGGTTTGTTCCTTCCTTCCTATCAGCTCTTACAGCGCAATGTTTGCAAGAGTTGCCATGGGTAACGTAGCGATGTGGGAGATTGTGCTTTCAGCAGTTATCCTTTATGCATCGGTTATTCTTGTTGGTATCTTGGGAGGAAAGATTTTCAGAAATTCAACCTTAAGATACGGAAATCCTATCAAGCTTTCCAATGCACTTAAGGGTCTCAAAAAGGACAATTAAATTCCGGTTTATCGAGCAAGGGTCGTCAGGATATAAAGGGTGTAACTGCCGGAGTAGGTTTCCTCAAGGTGCTTATCATATATAAGGTCTTCGAAGG
>CACWQH010000056.1 GCA_902762955.1 uncultured Lachnospiraceae bacterium | reverse complement strand
TGGGCAACCAGTGAAATCATACTCCTCAAGCTGCTCAGTTACTTCCATCTCAACGAGCTCTAAGAGCTCCTCGTCATCAACCATATCACACTTATTTAAAAATACTACGATGTAAGGAACACCAACCTGACGTGAAAGAAGGATATGCTCCTTAGTCTGTGCCATAACACCATCGGTTGCAGCAACAACAAGGATAGCACCATCCATCTGTGCAGCACCGGTGATCATGTTCTTTACATAGTCAGCGTGGCCCGGACAGTCAACGTGTGCATAGTGTCTCTTCTCAGTCTCATACTCAACGTGAGCAGTTGAAATAGTGATACCTCTTTCTCTCTCCTCTGGAGCCTTATCGATATTAGCGAAATCAACAGCTGCGTTACCTGCAACTCTCTCTGAAAGAACCTTAGTAATTGCTGCTGTTAAAGTTGTCTTACCGTGATCAACGTGTCCAATTGTACCAATGTTACAATGTGGTTTACTTCTGTTAAACTTTTCCTTTGCCATTATTATTTCCTCCTTAAACTTATACCCCTTTTGGGTTTAATCGGCTATCCAATATTATATTAAAATATGGTAATATTTTCAAGCACTTTTATAAATATATTTTCTTTATTTTGACTATCGGACCGGCAAAAGCCCGATAATCTTTAATTCTGTTGTTTTAGCCCTTCTTATCTGAAAGAACTTTTTCCTGAATATTCTTAGGACACTGCTCATATCTCTCAAAGAACATTGAGTAGTTACCACGTCCCTGAGTAGAAGAACGAAGCTCTGTTGAATATCCGAACATTTCAGCAAGTGGTACGAATGCTCTTACAATCTTACCGCCACCGATATCGTCCATTCCTTCGATCTGTCCACGCTTTGCATTTAAGCTTCCGATTACATCACCGAGGTATTCCTCAGGCATTGTAACCTCTACCTTCATGATAGGCTCAAGAAGTACTGCTCCACCTTTTTGCATAGCCTCCTTGAACGCCATAGAACCTGCGATATGGAATGCCATTTCAGATGAATCGACTTCATGGTATGAACCATCATATACTGTAGCCTTAACACCAAGTACAGGATATCCACCAAGGATACCTGCGCCTGCAGCTTCCTCGATACCTTCACCTACTGCTGGGATGTATTCCTTAGGAATAGCACCACCGACAACGGTAGACTCGAAAATAAACTGCTCCTCGCCATTTGGATCCATAGGCTCAAACTTAACCTTACAGTGACCGTACTGACCACGACCACCTGACTGCTTAGCGTACTTACTGTCAACATCAACAGGCTTGGTAAATGTCTCTTTATATGCAACCTGAGGTGCACCGACATTTGCATCCACCTTAAATTCTCTTAAGAGACGGTCAACGATAACCTCAAGGTGAAGCTCACCCATACCTGCTATGATTGTCTGACCTGTTTCTTTATCAGTATGAGCCTTAAATGTAGGATCTTCTTCAGCAAGCTTTGCCAAAGCTTCACCCATCTTACCCTGATCGTTCTTAGTCTTTGGCTCGATAGCAAGCTCGATAACCGGCTCAGGGAATTCCATAGACTCAAGTATAACAGGATGCTGCTCGTCACAGATTGTATCACCTGTACCGGTAATCTTGAAACCTACTGCTGCAGCGATATCTCCTGAATAAACCTTATCAATTTCTGTACGGTTGTTGGCATGCATCTGCACGATACGTCCAACTCTTTCTTTCTTTTCTTTAGTAGCATTTAATACATATGAACCTGCATTAAGTGTACCTGAGTAAACTCTGAAGAACGCAAGCTTACCTACAAACGGGTCAGCCATAATCTTAAATGCTAAGGCTGCGAAAGGCTCATCATCTGAAGAATGACGAACTACTTCGTTACCTTCAGGATCAACACCTGTAATATCAGGTATATCAGTTGGTGCAGGCATATACTCGATAACACCGTCAAGCATCTTCTGAACACCCTTATTCTTATATGCTGAACCACAGAATACAGGAACTGCCTCACAAGCTATAGTAGCCTTACGAAGAACTGCCTTAAGGTCAGCAACCGAAGGCTCCTCGCCTTCAAGGTACTGCATCATTAAATCATCATCTAATTCGCAGATTTTCTCAACAAGGTTCTCATGCCATTTATCTGCTGTTTCCTTTAAATCATCAGGAATAGCTGTAATCTCAATGTCTTCTCCCTTGTCATCTTTATAATAATATGCTTCCATCTCGAATAAGTCTACTAATCCGATGAAAGATTCTTCCTGTCCGATAGGTATCTGTACAGGAATAGCATTTTTTCCTAAACGATCAATAATTGTCTGAACTGAATAGAAAAAGTCTGCACCCATCTTATCCATTTTGTTGATGAATGCCATACGAGGTACATTGTAAGTATCTGCCTGACGCCATACATTTTCTGACTGTGGCTCAACACCTGCCTTAGCATCAAATACACCAACAGCTCCATCAAGTACACGAAGTGAACGCTCAACCTCTACGGTAAAGTCAACGTGACCCGGAGTATCAATGATATTGATACGATGCTCCAACGCACCTTCCTTTGGTTTGTGATGATCCTCAAGCGTCCAATGACAGGTTGTAGCAGCAGAAGTGATAGTTATACCTCTTTCCTTCTCCTGCTCCATCCAGTCCATTGTAGCATTACCATCATGAGTATCACCAATTTTATAGTTTACACCGGTATAGTAAAGAACTCTTTCTGTAAGAGTAGTCTTACCTGCATCAATATGAGCCATTATACCGATGTTTCTGGTTCTGTCTAATGGATATTGTCTTCCAGCCAAGGTATTTTCCTCCTTATTTTTTTCGATGCGTTCTGTAAGCCATACTTAGCATTAGGCTTTATCTTAGTACATATAAAACACAGAACGTCTTTGCACTAGAATCTGTAGTGAGCAAAAGCCTTGTTTGCTTCTGCCATCTTGTGCATATCTTCTTTCTTCTTTACTGATGCACCGGTATTGTTTGCTGCATCAAGAAGCTCTTTCGCAAGTCTTTCTTCCATAGTCTTCTCACTTCTTGCACGTGAGTAAGTAGTTAACCAACGAAGTGCTAAAGCCTGTCTTCTGTCAGGTCTTACTTCGATAGGCACCTGATAAGTAGCACCACCGATACGTCTTGCTTTAACCTCGAGTGCAGGCATAACATTGTTCATAGCCTCCTCGAATACTTCTAAAGCATCCTTGCCTGATTCCTCGGCAATACGCTCAAATGCGCCGTAAACGATCTTCTGAGCTACACCCTTCTTACCATCTAACATAATGTTATTGATAAGCTTGGTAACCACTTTATTATTATATATTGGGTCTGCTAATACATCCCTCTTTGCGATATGTCCTTTACGTGGCACGTTTCTTCCCTCCTTAATTATTTAATTAATTCAACGGTACTCACATCCTCCTCAATAATAACAATCCCGTTACCCTTTGTTAATGAGCATTGTAAAGATGTGTTCGTGCAAAAATGTTTATATTTCTAAATGAAAACATAACCTACTTTCGCACATTTTTAGTTTTTGAAAACCAAGCCTATCCTACTTAGCATCCTTAGGACGCTTAGCACCATACTTGGAACGAGCCTGACGTCTCTTAGCAACACCTGCTGTATCAAGAGTACCTCTGATGATATGGTATCTTGTACCAGGTAAGTCTTTTACTCTACCGCCACGGATAAGAACAACGCTATGCTCCTGAAGGTTGTGACCTTCGCCAGGTATATAGCTTGTTACTTCGATACCGTTAGATAAACGAACTCTGGCGATTTTTCTAAGAGCTGAGTTAGGCTTCTTAGGTGTAGCGGTCTTAACTGCTGTACAAACACCTCTCTTTTGTGGTGAAGCTGTATCTGTTGGCTTTTTCTTAAGTGAATTGTAGCTTCTTAAAAGTGCAGGAGCAGTAGACTTCTTTTCTACAGTCTGTCTTCCCTTTCTAACTAACTGGTTAAAAGTTGGCATGTTTTCACCTCCGATTCTTATAAATTTTCGTGTATATTATACACAGATTATCTGTACGTTAATCAATAAAACCACAGATTTACGCACACTTGCATATTATATTATCTGATTTTTAATATGTCAACAATTATTTTGATTTAATAAGCAAATCATTTAAATTCTTACAAATGCTGATTTATATCAATTTGTAATTATGCTTTGTGCTGTAATAACACTTGTTATTTATGCTTTTAAACACAAAAAATAGTACCCTCTGCTTTCCCGGCGTGGGTACTATTCTTTAGCAACTCAAGTCGCCAGCGGCTGGCCGTATCCCAGCGTTCGGCTCTCTTGTTAAATACATTGTATGCTATGGTTTTGGATTTGTCAATCAATATATATATTATAATTTCACATGATTGAATATACTGTTTTTTTTAAAAATCCATAATAATTTCTTAAAAAATATACTCTTTTTCTTAATCCCTTAACCGATTGTTTCTTAAACAGGCATGATGATATATTTTACGCAAAGCACGGGAATACTAATCCCATTAGAAAAAAACGGAAAAAGGAAATAACTTTTCCGATTAAAAAATTTATTCATAAAAACACTTCGGGAGGGAAATAAAATGAACTATTATTATGGAAACAATTTTCCTAACTATGATAATTACAGTTATTCAAACTATAACAGCAACAATGATTACATCTATGATAAGAAACAGGAATTTAAAAGAAAGCTGAAACGTAAACGTATAATCAGACATAACATCAGGGTGGTTTTCACACTTTTAGTAATAGCATCAATTATTTTATTTTTAGCCGGAAGATTTTTAAAAACCTTCCTGGATAAAATTGATAATAATGACAATACATCATCAGTAATGAGCTATAATATAAAGACTTCAGATAATAAGGATTTTAAATTCGGTCAGGATGACGACTATGACAGCTACAGCTCATATAACAATGATTCTTATAATAATGATACTTACGATATAACCAATGTGTCATATAATCCGGATGAAATACCCGCTCAGCTTATCGAGTTTATGGAACGTCGTCCTGAAACAACAGATTTTGTTATGAGCTATCCTGAAAAGCATGATGTTTCCTATTATATAGATTTATCCAAAGAAGTAACTGCCGGAGAGATTCCACTATTTATTCAGTGGGACGAGCGCTGGGGATACAAACAATACGGTGACGATTTCTTTGCATTAAACGGATGTGGTCCTACATGCCTTTCCATGGTATGCCTGGGACTCGGCGGTGACACCAAATATGATCCTTACACAGTAGGTACGCTTATGGATGCGAACGGATATTATGAAGCAGGCTCCGGTTCAAAATGGTCCATAATGACGGAAGGTGCAAGTCTCATAGGATTATACGGAGAAGAAATATCTCTTGATGAAAATGTAATCAGAAACACCTTAAACAGTGGTTCTCCTATAATATGCAGCGTCGGCGAGGGCGACTTTACACAATCGGGACATTTCATAGTCCTTGCCGGCATCGCCCAAGACGGAAGTGTAATCGTAAACGATCCCTGCAGCCGTATCAACAGCGAACAGACCTGGGAGTTATCCCGCATCATGCCGCAAATCAAAAACCTTTGGGCATTTTCCCTTAACTAAAATGTGTCTTGGGCGTGAGCCTTGTCATATTAGTGTCCGAACATAAAAAGCAGGTATTTTATGTGACATGGCTCACGCCCCATGACACACTATTTAATTGGAATTCGTTTTCTTTCTTCCCCTTCTACAGCCTTTTCCGGATTAGCTATTATAATGTTTAACACCCCATCCTTAAAAGCTGCTGTTATGTCTTCCTGTTTAACTTTTTTTCCTACATAGAAGGTTCTTTTACAACCACCGACAAGTCTCTCTCTTCTAATATAATGTATCTTTGTTTCATCTTGTTCAATAGCATCGTCATACTTACGATTTGCTATAATGGTAAGTTTTCCGTCCACAAGCTCTGCCTGGACATCTTCTCTTGAAAAGCCCGGTATCTCGATTTCAAGAAGATAATTACCGTCCTTTTCCTGAATGTCAGTGCGCATTATCTGTGGTATGCCAACCATATCATTGTCAAAAATATTGATAGTTTCATCTTCAAATAACATAAATATCGCCTCCGATATCTATTATAATACTTATGAAATTAAAATCAAGCTTATAAAAGATAATACTTTGTGACAAAGGGACAGGCATACTTACACACTTTTAGGTGCAAAGCAAATCGTGAGTGTCAACGAGATTTGCGTGTACCTATAAAGTTTGTCAGTATGCCTGTCTCCCTGTCACATTTTATTTTTCTTTTATCTCGATATCACCCATATCGCACTCAATCTCTATGAGATTATCCCCATCTGCTTCATACTTTCTACCCTGTTCCTTACCGTTTACTTCTATGCTTCCCAAGTCTACCTCAAGGCTATATCCGTAATCATTTTTTCCGTCCTTTAAAAGAGTAAGCTCTGCACTTCCCATATCAAGATTTGCATCAAGCTTTGAAAGTGAAACATTTTTTAATTCCATACTTCCCATATCAAGATCAATTTCAGCCTTACCGAGATGGCAATCACTCGCCTCAAGACTTCCCATATCAAGATTGATATAAACCTTATCAAAGCTACCCTTAGTTATTTCAAGGCTTCCCATATCCATATTTGCATTCAGGTCGTCGAAATCCATGTCTTCCGGATAGTAAATTTTGATATAACTTTCCTTTTTATTTTTGTTTCCCCAGTCAAATAGATCAAACACGAAAAACTTATCCTTAACCTCTATCTTAAGCGTTTTGTCATTTACGCTGTAAGGAACAACATTCTTATCATAGGAATAAACTGCATATTCTATATAGAAATCATCAGAAGGAATAAGCTCAACGCTTTCCGCATCCAAATCTATGTCAATACTGTAAAACTTATCAAGCTTTGTTTTCTCACTTGTCACATAGTATCTGTCATCTGCCGTAATAAATCTGTGTTTTTCCTTATCCCATCCGATTGCCGTATGTCCTCCGAAAAATACGCCGATTGCCGTAATAATTCCTCCAAGAACGATAAATATAAACGCTAAAAGCAATAATACCTTAGTCATCTTCTTCATAATTACTGCACCTCCCCATCTTTTTTGCCCAAAGTTTTGCTGAAAATTCTTCCTATGAGCCAGAAAATAAACTGACAAATCTTAACTGTAGCTAAAAGTGCAAGTATACTTACGCCTGCCATAACCAATGACATACCGAAAAATGTAATTCCTGTAATAGGCATAGTAAATAAGAAGCAAATTCCTGCAATTACAGCACCGATTGCACCTACAAGAACTCCCACACCGGTTGCTCCCAATGCAAAAACAATCGAAAAACCAACTATAAAAAGTGCAAATATAATTGCAAGTGCAGCTATTACAAGCGGTAAGCCTACCGGAAGAGCCAAAAGTGCAAGTATTCCCACGAGGCATCCATGCATCTTCTTTTCAACCTTAGCATCCGGATCGTTAAACTGCTTTAAGGCATTGTCACTCAAAATTGAATTAGCCAAATCTCTTGGTATACCAAGTTTTTCCACAATATCCTCACCATTTGATTCAATATCTGCCACGTACTCCCTGTAATACTCCATGGCATTTTTCTTTTCTTCCTTGGACAGCGGATTGAGATATCCGCTCAATTCCGTTAAATACTTTTCACTGTTCATTATAAATCCCCTCCTAATAAAGTGTTAATCTTATCTCGATATTCTCTCCACTCTGTTATATAATACTCAAGCTTTTCCTTCCCTGAATCGGTTAAAGAATAATATCTTCTGTTTCTTCCCGAATCCGGAACATCATAGGTAGTAAGAAGTCCGTCCTTCTGAAGTCTCCTAAGTACCGGATAAAGCGTTGACTCGGAAATGTCTATGACATCCTGAACCTTCTTTGTAAGTACGTATCCGTAAGCATCTCCATCTATAAGTGCCGCCATAACACAGGCATCCAACAGAGGAGCTCCCAATTGATAAACCATATAATCACCTGCCTTACACATTATTTTTTACAATTCGTAAATAATCATTTTTATATTAATGATATTTGTTTGTAAATATTATCTAATTATCAATACTATCATCCTACTAATATTATTTTTTTATCAATATTATACAATGTATAATATTGTTTACATGCATACTATACAACGTATAATATTATTTGTCAATACATTTTTTAATATTTTTACAAGATATACATTTTTCCAACAAACAGTCGCACATAGCTGTGAGATATATAAAAGGCGGGTTGTCAACATTTCGCCCAATTTGTGTAAAATCAGAAACGAATGACTGCAGAAATTCGCTCAGAAAACGATGTGTTTGAACGAAGTGAGTTCATCGTTTTCGTGCGAATTTCAAAAGAATGAGTGCTCTGATTTAACAAATTGATGGTGCGTTGACAAACCGCCTTTTTATATATATCCCACAGCTATGTGCGACGTTCTTATATCGACGAATCTATCTCATTTAATTTTTCAAATTCTCCGTCTTCATATAATTTATTTACTACATCCACTACCTCTTCACTAAGCTGGGTACCTTTAACTCTGTTTATCTCTGCAATAACATCCTCAAGCTTCATCTTTTTACGGTAAGGACGGCTTGAATACATGGCATCAAAGGTATCGGCAACAGCAATAATCTTGGCTATAGGCGGTATCTCATCACCCTTAAGTCCCTTCGGATATCCCTTACCGTCTATTCTCTCATGGTGACATCCTGCACCGAGAGAAAGACTTGGCATAATCTTGATATCCTTAAGTATCTCATAGCCATTCGGCGCATGTGACTTGATAATCGCATACTCCTCATCATTAAGCTTACCCTGCTTGCCAAGTATATTATCCGGAATACTTATTTTACCGACATCATGCAAAAGTGCGATATTGTAAATATCCTCAAGCTCATCATCACTGTAACCCATTTTACTTGCAAAAAGCTTGGTATACTTTGCCACTCTGAAGGAATGACCATTGGTATACTTATCCTTCATATCGATACATTTTGCAAGTACGGCAACTATCTCATTTACAAGCTCTTTATTTTCCTTCTGCTTTTTCTCATAAATTTTTGTTTTATGTGCTATATAGCTGCTGACGATAATTGCGACTATAATTGCAGCCGCCGCAAATATAAATATATAGAACCATATAGTTTCGTAAAATGCAGCTTCCTTAACAATTTTTAATTCTATTGATTTTTGTTCTTCTCCCGTCAATGGATTGATAATTGCAAAATGATACGTATAGGTTCCTGCTTTAAGGTTCGTATAGGTCTGCGGCTCCATATCATTTTGTGCACATATAAACGGCTCATCATCAAAGCCTTTAAGTATAGTACTTATACTTGGATTTTTTAAAGAATATGTAAGTGCATATCCGTATACGGTAATTCTCTTGGTATTGGCCGGAATAGTTACGCTATCATCTTCTCCAACATATATCTGCTTACCATCTATTTCAACCATCGGAATAGCGAGCTTAATCTCATTTGATATGTTATCATTATCATTGATATTAACTGAACAGACACCTGCCGAACATGATATATAAAGTGTACCGTCATCATCAAGATAGTTTCTCGAATTTGCAGTTGTTACATAAGGAAGTCCGGTTCTTGAATTATAAAATGTATATTCAAGATCATCATCCGTCATAAGATCAGCAGCATTCACAACATAGATACCGTTACTGCTCAATATCCATGCAGTTCCATCCTCTTTAAAAATCATATCGAAGTTATTGGAATACGGGAAGTTACTAACTGTTCCTATAACTTCATCCTTCATATAGGAAATGGAATTACTTGTTATAATCCAAAATACATCATTGTACTGATCATATTTAATTCTTAAAACAGCACCTGACTTCAAGCCGTCAGAAAGTCCTAATCTGGAAATTTTTTCTCCGGATACAACATATATACCATCACCATCACTTCCCAGATAAAGCTCTCCGTTTTTGCCTTCACATATAGTGAGAATCTCAGTATTATTTATTCCATCCTCCTCATTATAGGCATCAACTACCTTGTCGTTATCAATTATATATACTCCTCCAATGGTGGAAACAGCCATTCTGCCATCTGAAAGCTCGGTAATCGTTCTGACACGATTGGACATCAATCCATTTTCGGTATTGAAAGTTTCGATATTCTTACCATCATATTTTATAAGTCCGTCGTCACTGTACGTACATAACCAAATGTTGTTTTTGGAATCCTTTTTTATTGACCTTATTCTTATTCCGCCCAAACGTTTGGTAAGCTCGTTAGTTTTAGACTTGTAATTTTTATCTATTATGTAAAGGCCCTCATCCGTACCTACATATAAATCATCCTCAAATTTGCAGGTAGTATTTGCAACCATTGAATCAAGATTTGCTACCTTATTGATATCGGTAAATCTACACTCAACAAGCTTAAGCACCCCCTGCCTTGATGATGTAAACCACAGATTACCTTCATAATCCACCATCATATGATCTATGGAATTATTCATCTTAATATTGGTAAGCTGTGTATATTTATCATTACCACTGATAAAACCTATTCCATTATCTGCACAGAGCCAGATAATTCCATCTATACAATTTATGGCATTAATATTTACCTGCGGGTAAACCGATACTATCTTAGAGTCTTTAAAGCCGTTTTCTATATTTCCGTAAATGACCTCTGATTCATCCGTTCCAAGATAAACATAGCCCGCATTATCCGGATCCGGATATATACAGTTAATATTACCAAAGCCTATATCCTTACTGCTGTAATATGCCGTAACCTTTCTGTTTTCAATAGTAAATATGGATCCGTCGAGATTTTCACCGTATATAACTCCGTTAGGTCCCATTCTTAACTCACATACGTACTCATTGTTTATCTGGGGTTCGTTTATGAGATGAAATTCATTATTTGTATCCACATATGCCATTCCCTGAGTAGTTGCTATAATTATATTTCCGTCTAAATCCTCAACCATAGCTCTTATGGAATAAGAATTAAGACCTTCAACCTGTCCGTAAACAGTAAACTCACCCTTTTCATAAACAGCTACACCATTATCATTTGTACCTATCCAAAGTCTGTCCCTGCTGTCGACATAAAGGCTTACAACACTTGCAATACCCGTTGAAGAATCAAATCTTTCAAAATCAACCCCATCATATCTGATAAGTCCGCTGTAGCTTCCAATCCAGATAAATCCATCCGAAGTCTGTGCTATAGAATTTGCCTCAGAGGTCGGAAGTCCGCTTGAATTATCATATAAAAAAGACGTAAAGCCTATTCCACTTCCGGTAAAATCCACATTAGTAGAATAGCTTTCCGCCGTATCTCCTTCTGCATCATCGCTCGATGTACTTTTTTCATCATTATCCTTTGATGAGCTTGCATAAGAAACCATGCTTATATGTGCCAAAGCAGATGTAAGCAGCATAATCATCATAAGAAATGTACAAATAACCTTTAATCTTTTTTTCATTTTTTCTTCCTTTTCGACATATCAGGTATCTATGTATAATAATCATATGATATATTATACTATCATTTTGATATTTGCAATCACTATGTAGCTTTTTAATTCAAAATTATTTTTTTAAACATTCCATAATTTTGTCATAGTTTTCCGCCTTATGCGGAAATGTACAATCAGTACATATCTTTATTTTCTTTCCGTCTTTTTCTTTATATGATGGATTGCCCGGACATTTTTTCATATTGTATAACGGACAATAGCAAAACAGACAATTTAAATGCTCAGTTTCATTATGACAGGGATAATACCTGCAATCCCTGTTTTCAAAATATCTATACGAGTTCTTCATGTATAGCTCCTGTAATTTATTGTATTCCTTATATCAACAAAATCAAAGGACAATTCACTATCCTGCAACAAATCAGGAATTTATTTTCCTGAAACGAAAATCCGTCATACCACATTTTCACATTCTTTTATCATTTTACACTTTTTTAAACATTTTCTTTATTATCAAATTTACTATAACATATCTCTTACCTTTTATCCATAAAAAAATAAGTAAAACCCCTTGTCAGTTATGTGCTGACAAGGGGAGCAAACTTAATCATATAATTATTTTATTTTTTCTTTCTGAGCACCAGATAAAGTGATGTCAAGCATGAACCAAACATTAAAACAACTACGCACGCTATAGGTGCTTTATCTCCTGTTTTTGCTGATTTTGGAGTCTCAGGAGTTTTACTTCTGCTTCTTTTGGCTCTGTATATACCAAAGCATATGTTGAAAACTTATCTGTTTCAAATGTAAGTATATTCGTCAACCTCTTTTTTTATCTTTTACCCCAAAAACCGTACATTTTATCTTTTTGTAAAGCCCCATTTAGCAAATACTTTATATGTCAGCAGCCTGTAATCACCGCTCTCTCCAAGGCATCATTGGTCTTAAGTGCCGACTTAAGCGAAAGCTTGATTACCGGATACCTTCCCATCATGGAAAGTATCTTATCAGACGCTCCCATAATCTTCTTTCCCTCAAAGTATCTTTTCTTATCTATAACATTTCCATTTCTATAACGTCATAAATGAGCATTGTCTTATCAACGTAATACATATCATCATCTATGAATCTTTTGTAATCCTCATATCCTATTCCAATCTTTTTCACTATCTGCACCTTCTTTTCTTTTACAGAAATTTAGCCTTTTTTACTTCTATAACTTTAACATTAATTATTATTAATATCAATAAAAATGCAGTTTCCTCTTTTGCATATAAAACAGAACCGGCACCAATCAGCTTAAATGGTTGGCACCGGCTTTTCTTATCATATCGTGAAATCAGATAAGTAATTCTTTTTTATAAAATCTATCTTAAGTCCTTTTTTCTTATAAATCTAAGACATATCATTCCCAAAGCTGCAAATATCATCAGGAAAAATGCTATATATTTATGCATTGCATCTCCCGTTGCCGGTGACTTGGCTGTATTGGTTGGGGTTGTTGCTGCTTTTGGTGTATCCACCTTAGTCTCTGGTGTATCTGCTTTTGTTGGCTCTACCTTCTTTGCCCACTTAGCATAAAGCATTATATCTGATGTTACCTTATCTGTATCAGGATTCCACTTTTGGGTAAATGCCTCATCCTTATACCAGCCGTCAAAATCATGTCCGTCTTTGGTAAGGTCCGCAGGTGGTATAAACTTTGCCCCCTCTGATACTATCTGTCTTATAATATTACCATTTCCGTCATCAAGATTTACATTGAAGGTCTTCTCAACAGAGTATGCAATCGCAAAGTCTGAAAAATACTGCGAATACATATATATCTTATCGCCTTCCACATAATAGGTTGCATCTGTAAGGCTGCCCGACGCTCTTGAAGAAAGCTGTGTGAATACCTTAACTGTTCCTTCGTGTTTACGGATAATAACAGGATTTCCGGCTTTTGAGGTATCGTAAGTAAGGATAATTTCAAGTGGTGTACCGGTATCGCTTATAGCACTGTCTTTTACATTATCTACATATTTTGTAAGGTCAATCTCAAGATATTCCACCTTAACACTTTCCATATCAACAAAGGCAAATAAACTTTCGACCGTCTTTTTAACGTCTGCGACTGTCGCACTGTTTACATTGCTTTCAGATACCGGTTTAACACTAAGCTCAACCTTTACAAGCTTGCCTTCTTCAGCTTCTTCATCAGCAAGTTCAAGAAGGTTCGGTACTTCGACTGCGGTTACACTTGCCGGTGCTTCATCGTCACCATTATCTAAGACAACTTCTGCTTCTGCCTTTGTAACTGTCATAACACCATCTATATAAGTTATATCATAATTATCAGTTACATCTATGTCGCCATCTACGATTTTGACCTCGCTTGGTGTAATCACACCCTCTGTGGTTGTCTTTTCAGTACTGCCTGATGTAAGTGTTATCTCAGCAAGTTTATGTCCTTCTACAGCGCCTGTTAATTCAGCCATGTCAACCGAGTTTTCAATCTCTCCGTTTACGGCAACAGTCTGCTTGAGGGCTGTAACGGTAACTGACTTCTTCATAATCTTAGCAGTAGTCCTTGTCTGATGACCATCGTCTGCAAGAATGTAATTATCCACGCTTGTTCCACCAATCGTTATATCAGTTATAGTTACGCTCTTATCTTCTCCCACGCTTGTGTCTTCATATGTGCCCTTTGCAGTTACACTCAGTTCATCGCCATCAACCATGCCACATGCTGACCAGTCTATATCTGAATAATCAAGTTCTGCATCCGTAGTTCCGTCATAGATTTTATCTATTACGCTAATGCCACTTATCGTAACCGGCTTTTTTGATACTTCAAGAGTTCCGTTTTTATAGGTTATGTCATAGCATGCGGTTACATCTTCATTTGAAGCATTCTTTATTACTGCTGCACTTGGTACATTGGCACTTTCACCTGCATCTGTCTGACTTCCGGTTATGGTGACACTTTCTATACTATCGCCCGCTGCAAGGTCACTGTTGGTGTAACTGTCTTTTGTAAGTGCTGTTCCGTCATATACTTTAGCGGCATCATCCGCTGTTATTGTAATAGCTTTTGGCGTTACCTCAAGTGTTCCGTTTATATAGGTTATATCATAACTTGCGGTTACAGCTTCGCCGTTTGCATTCTTTATCACTGCCGCACTCGGTACGTTAGCGCCTTCGCCTGCGGCGGTCTGACTTCCGGTTACTGTAACACTTTCTATACTATCGCCTGTCGCAAGTTCTCCGCTTGTAATACTGTAACCATTCTTCGTAAGCGATGTTCCATCATATACCTTAGTGTCGCTATCAGCTGTTATTGTAATAGCTTTCTTAGTAACTTCAAGTGTTCCGTTGACATATGAAATAGTATAGTTATCATTTACAACTTCATCTGCACTATTTTTTATAACTGCTTCACCTGGTACATTATTGCTTGTACCTGCCTTAGTCTGTGTTCCGGTTATAGTTACACTATCAACTCTGTCTCCGGCTTCAAGACCACTTACAGTATATCCATCATTGGTAAGAGGTGTTCCGTCATATACCTTGGTATCATTATCGGCGGTAATTGTAACCGCTTTCTTTGTTACCTCAAGTGTTCCGTTCGCATAGGTTATATCATAATTTGCGGTCACATCATCATCGCCATTCTTAATTACTGCTGCACTCGGTACATTGTCACTTTCACCGACAGCTGTCTGACTTCCGGTTATAGTTACGCTTTCTATGGTATCTCCTGCTGCAAGCTCTGTGTTTGTATATCTGTTTTTAGTAAGAGGCGCAGTATCGTATACCTTTGTATCACTGTCGGCAGTTATGGTAAGAGGCTTCTGTGTTACTGTAAGTGTACCGTTAGTGTATGTAATATTGTAACTTGAAGTAACATCTACACCTGAACTATTTTTAATAACTGCTGCACTCGGTACATTGGCACTTGAACCTGCATATTTCTGACTTCCGGTTACAGTTACGCTTTCTACGGTATCGCCTTCTGCAAGTACTCCACTTGTAACACTATAGCTGTTTTTAGTATGTGTTGTTCCGTCATAGACCTTTGAATCACTGTCGGCAGTTATTGTAATAGACTTGGCAGTTATGTTTGCAGTTGTACTTGTCTGCTGTCCACTTTCTGCAAGTTCATAATTACCTGCTTTGGCACCGCTTAAGGCTAAGTCTGATATTGTAACAGTCTTTCCTGTACCTATGCCGGCATCTGAAAATGCACCTGTTGCAGTAACAGAAAGGTCGTCAGATTCAACCTTGCCACAAGCAGCCCAGTTAATTCCGCTGTAATTTAAGGTTGCAGCTGTTGTACCGTCATAAGTTTTATTTGAAGCTGTTATGCCGCTTATCGTAATAGGCTTTTTGTTAATTGTAAGGCTTCCTGTGTTGTATGTAATGTTATAGTTGTTTGTTACATCTGTATCACCATTCTTGATAACTGCAGCACTTGGAGTAATTGTTCCGTCTGTTGTAACATCACTTGTACTTGGAGTCAGGGTTATCGCCGTTAATGTATCTCCGGTCACTAATCCTTCAGTTGCCACTTGATCTGCCGTAGATGCAATTGAGGTACCATAAGTCACAGTCTGGTCATTTGCTATGATGGTAGCTGCTTTTTTGCTTATGGTAAATGGTTTTGTATTTTCTGTTGGAAGTTTGTAGTTGCCCTTCTTTGCACCGTTAAGGACCGCTGTTGCTGTGTACGGAGAGGCACTGTAATCTGTCTTAGCTCCGTTTACACTTACGGTACAGTCATCACCATTGATTACTCCACTGATCGTTGCGGTAGGTACCTGCGGAGAACCATTATATGTAAATGAAGTTTCATCTCCCCATGTGAGCGTAAGTTCTATCGGATTAATTTGAACAGTCTTTGAACCTGTTACTGTTTCATAATTAGCCTTAGTTACCTGATAGTATACTGTATATATTCCTACATCAGTATATGTTGGCGCAGTACCCAGATTATAATCTCCACTATCTGTAGTACGGTATTTTACTGTTGCCCCATCCGGTGCTGTTACAGTTATGCTATGTCCCGATGCATCATATGTATCTGTGTAGCCTGTTGCCGATACACCTGTCATAGTGGCTTTACCTACTGTGACAGTAATTGTTGAATCTTTATAACCACTATTATAATTTGTGTTTCCTGCTGCCATTGCTCTTACCACTACACTATAAGTACCGGCAGGAGTATTAGCATTCGCTGTCAAAACTCTTGTAGTAGATGCAAATGAAAAATAATTTACATTCGTTGTACCACTTTTCTGTGATTGTAAACTATATGTAACATCACCTTGATTATTCGTCGCCTGTGCTAATGTCTTAGTCTGGTTTGTTGTTGAAAAAGTATAATTCCAAGTCTGGTTAGCATATGCTATAGGATTATCTGCCTTACTGATAGTGGAAGTGACGCATTTTGCTGCTACGGCATTGTAACCGTTTGCGGCATTAATTCTATACCATACATAATATGTTCCTACATTAGTATCTGTAGGTACAGAAGCGCTCCATCCGGATGATGGTGCAGTGGTAGCACTTGTACCGATAGCATAATCCATAGAGCCACCTGCAGAGACACTACCTGCATTGACCAAATCCTGAGCAGATCCATTATATTGCATAGTCTTCGATGTCGGAGCAGTATAGGTTGGATTGACAGACGGAATTGTAGCATTATATTTAACATGAGCCATAGTACCAGCTGTTGTAAAATCATCTGAGCTTCTTATCGGCCGTAATATTACTCCATTACTAATACCACCACTCGCATATACTATAATAGTGATATAGTTAGCGGGTTCATTCACGTTAAATGTCACAGTTCCGGTGCTGCCATTTATCCTCCCGGAAGCTAGATAAACGCCAGAATTACTATTATCCTTGTGTATGGAGATGTCAATGTGATCGACAGTATAAACAATTGGAGTACCCATCGGTATAGACTGAGCTATGGTTGATTCCGTGACAGTTATTTTGTACTGCAATGCATCCGTCACCACAATCTCATATTCCACACCATCCACAGTAACCTTCATCCATTCATCTGTATGGAACGCCTGATGGGCAGTAACTATCCACTCACCACTTTCATTTGACGCAGAGAAAAGACTTTCATCACTTACGCTTACCGCTGTTATATCACTGTCTGTCGCTGCATTTCCATCTGCCTTAGTTATACCAACATATGAAAGTATGTCAGTCAAAGCGACAGAACTATCCCCCTGCATCACATACTGCTTTTCATTATAAGTAAATTCAACCGTATAGTAGGAAAATCCATCTGATACAGCCGTAACTGTGTTTCCACTTTCGGATGTGCTTAATTCTTCTGCCACAAGGCTTCCGTTTTCTTCCGGTATATGATAGATATCTGTAGAAAGATTCTGATTCGATACCTCATCCATGGCAAAGCTTACATTTACTGTCTGTCCGTTGGCAGGCTGGAGCTCAGTACCATTTTCATCAAGCACCTTGATATCAAAGGTATAGGCCTCGGCAACCGATACACTATCATCACGCACAGCTTCTACTGCCTGATTTATCTGCTCTTTTTCGCTGTCTGTAACTTTATTAACACTAAGGGTTGCTCCCTCAGGAAATGCTCCTTCAGAGGCAGTGACTGTGACTCTTATACCATCTACAGAACAAGACCTTACAAATAAAGGATAAGTATTTTCATCCTCTCCTTCCTCTGACACTTCCGATTCATCAGCGATATCCTTCATGTCTGAGTTTATTTCCATGTCTGAACTATCATTAGCTTCAGTATCTTCCTCAGTATCAGTGTCTTTATCCTCTTCGGAGATTACAGCATTGTTTACTCCAATACCCGCATCCGAATCAGTTGCAACCTCTGTATATCCTGCCTCATTCTCACCTGATAATGTTTTGGCTTCTTCGGATATGCTATTATCCGTATCAGATGCCATAGATGAATAACTCTGATTGCAAACCACCATAAGCAACACAAGCATTATGGCTATTATACGCGACATTCTCTTTTTCATATCTTTTTTATCCTCCTCGTGGTTTATTA
>CACWQH010000055.1 GCA_902762955.1 uncultured Lachnospiraceae bacterium | reverse complement strand
TGCGTTAAAAAAATCGAACTGTTTGAGCGAAGCGAGTTTTCGATTTTTAGCACCTATAAAGAATTTGAGTGCGTTGATTTAGCAAATTGATGGTTAGCTTTTGAATACCTGTTTATTCTATTCGGACACGTTATTGTGACCTTATTGTATCGTTACATCGGTTACTACACCTGCAGATATGGTAACCAAAGCACCTTCGGTTTCAAATTTGTTGCCCTGTACATCTGTTATCTCAAATACATAATAAAACTGTGCAGAATATGAATCACGGAATATATCTGAAATAATCGGTTCTCTGGTTATTATCTGATAATCCTCGGAATATAAAGTATCTCCGATGTTCATATAGAAGAAATCGCCGTTTGCATCTGTTGTTTCCATCAGGAAGTCTATTCTGTCACCAAGATTAAGAGCAGTACCCTGACGATTTGATACATTTTCCAGATTATCGTCAAAACCATAGGCATAAAGCATTTTGTATTCACCCGTCTGCTTATCATAATAAACCAAAAGCTGCATTGCAGTATTATTAATGAGGACAGGTGTGGAATATAAGTTATATGTAGGTGTATATTCTATTCCATGCATGGCTATATCATAGAAGCCATCAGCTTTAAACCACTCTAACTGGAGTTTGTCGACATAGCTTCCGGAAGAAGGATTTTCCAGCTTGTCATCACTTCCCCAAAGAATCTTCATTGGAACCGTGTTGGTTTCATCAATGTAGTAAAGCTTCATATCAACGACCGCAACATAATCAAGACCGCCGGTTATATCAAGCTGTGCATAACCGTCATTATTAATAAAAACATTATAGGAAATAGTCATATCCTCTTCAAAAACTACAGGATCCGGAGGTATAACCTCACCGGACGAGTTCATAGAACTTTCTACCCAATCAGGCGCATCCCACTCATCGTACAAACCATCGATAAAGGCTACATACCAGCATGTGGCAGGAACATCATCCACGGCATCGGAGTAGCTGTCGAGCTCCGAAATATTTATATAATTTGGAAAATAAAATGCAAGTCCGGAAGAGTAAGCTCTTGCACTACCCTTTACCTGATACAGCATACATTTACCGAGTACATTTTTATATGTGGTTCCGGCATCACCGAATAGTCCGCCGGATTGGTCTATAAAGTCGCTTATGTCATACAGGTTCGAAACCATGCTTCCGTCGTCAAGCTTATAATTGCCATAGGTTTCGGTATTAGGCATAGCCTGAAATATTGTTGTCATGTCATCGGTATCGTACATACTGTCATAAAATACCTTGCCAAGTCCGCAAAATGCATTGGAAAGCTCATTAATATACGAAAGGTCAATAACTGAAAGTGTAACTCCGTCAGACATTCCGAGGTCTACATATTTATTATAATATGAATCACATATATTTATACCGAGCTCTGCAGGTGTGCAGGTTGGATTTTGACATATATAGTTGATAAAGTCTGTATAATTCCAGCCGGGTCCCGGTATGGTTTCTTCTGATGCTATCATATATGAAGCGTTGCTTCCTATGGCTTGTGCAGTTTCTATATTGGCCATAAGACAGGTATCAAAGCCCATTATATCAAGGTGCTTCCCTGATTCGGCAAGAGATACTCTTAATTCATCCAGGGAAAGGGAATCATAACCGTAAACTTCATCAAAGGCTACACCATTTGTTGGCTCTGAACCGTGATCCCATACAATTACCATGGATTTTTTTGCGGGATAATTATCAAGTCCCCAGCTTATAAAATCTCTAAATGTATCGGCAGCACCCATAGATGCCATAGGCACCTCGCCCAAGGCAACAAGTCCGGTATCTGTCATTTGGAACCTGCATAATGCATCTGGATTAATACCTGAAGTGTCCCAACTGTAAGAACCTCCGGTTTCTATGATTATGTTTACGGAGTCTGTAATATCAGCATTTATCATTTCGTCGATATTGTATGTAGCAAGTCCGCTTTCGGATTCGAGGTTTGAACCACACAGATAGATAAGCACTGTCCAATCATCATCAGGCTCGGTTACGGGAGCAGTGGTATTTGCATCTGTTGAATCACCGGTGATATTTCCTTCAGATGTAGAATCTACAGTGCTTGTTTCAACATCATTTTTATTTTTTGAATCATCGATTTTTTCTTTTTTTCGCAAAAATCCCGGAAATGCAAAGGCGGTCACAAAAAATGCTATGAGCAAAACCACACATGAAGTAATTGCTATAATTACACCTGTGTTTGCCCCCTGCTTTTTTTGATTGCCGGATCGTGGATTCCTGTATTGAGCAGCAGGTTGATTCCGCATACCCTGATTGTAACCGGTTTGACGATAGTTTGGCATACCCTGATTGTAACCGGTTTGACGATAGTTTGGCATGCCTTGATTGTAACCGGTTTGACGGTTGTTTGGCATACCCTGATTATAACCTGGTTGGCGATTGTTTGGCATACCCTGATTGTAACCGGTTTGACGATAGTTTGGCATGCCCTGATTGTAACCTGTCTGCTGATTGTATTGCGTATTCATATTATTTTGATTATTATTGTATGGCTGACCGCCATTATATCCGTTTTGATTCATACAACACTCTCTATTATTTCTATATTTTATTTAAAAGAATTACAGTATTTAAGGTCTTATCAAAAGTACTGCACCCGGTGAGCCGGATTGCGATATGGATGCACCGATTGCGCACTGGTGTCCGTTCCAGGTGTAAAACTCAAGACCGGAGATGGAAAGTCCATATGCGGTTGAGACAAGATCAAAGCCATATTGGGATGGTGAACCTGTATATGTATCGGGAGCAATGTCTGATTCGTCATATATTTCTGTCTCACTATATTGAATATAGCCAAATACATATGTAAGACTTAAGGAAGAACCATCCCAGCTGATATAGGCATTTCCGCCTTCTTCGGCATATTCATCAAATACGTGATCCGCATCCCACCAGTACATCATCTTCCAGCCGCCTTCGACCTTGGTATAATCGGTTAGAGGAACAGCATCGGAAGGAATACCGTTATAATGCCAACCATCCATATACCATGAGAAATCTGCTCGTGTAGGGGACTCTGAGGTGTTGTATGAAGCCTCGGTGGTGGCTTCGGTGGTTGGAGCTTCTGTGGTTATTGCTTCAGTAGTTGCCATAGTGGTCGCTTCAGTGGTTGCTACTGTAGTAGCCTCTGTTGTCATTTCGGTAGTTGCTATTGTGGTTACTTCTGTAGTAGCAGCTGTAGTCTGGCTTCCTCCCGGCTCTATGCCGGCTTCCTTAAGCTGCTTATCGTGTCTTTTTTCAGTAAGGACACCCGGTTTTATAAATAATAAGAATTCGGTAGTTGTTAGAATGATCATTAAAAAGCAAAAAATTATAAAAGCAACAGGGGATTTATTTTGTGGTCCATTATAATAGTTATTATAATTATCATATTGATCATAGTTATCATAATTATCATACTGGTCATAGTTATCGTATTGACCATACTGATCATTGCCCTGTTGATTATTGGTATATCTTTGGAAGTTATTTATCTGTTGTGGCCGTTGATTTTGATAAAGCTGACCGGTGTATCCCTGTTGGTTATTGGAATACTCCGGAGCGTTATTATAGCCTTGTGCATTATTCATCTGCTGTGGACGAGGCTGTTGATCTTGATACAGCTGTCCCGTGTTATTTGGCTGGTAATAATACCCCTGTGAATTCCCTGTTTGTTGATATCCTGTATTTTGATAGCTTATCTGATTTCCGCAATTAGGACATATGCTTGTGCCGTCTTGGAGGTTCATTCCACATCTAATACATTGCATAGTCATATACCTCCTCATGTTCAGCGAGAGTAATTTCAATGTTGCTCTGGGCTTTTTCTTTATCCTTTAGTTCTTCCGGCTCTTTAAAAAATAATACAAGGGAAATAACCGTAACAATTATGAAAACCGTTATAATAATAGTTGCTATAATTACCTTTGCAGGATTGGTGCGCATTTTTTTCTCCTCCTAATTTATAATTTTGCGAGATATTCGACAAATGTCATGGTAAAGTTTGGCTCGCTGGTGTCAAATATCAACTTATCGGTTATAACAAGTACACCCGCATTTGCTCCTGCGAGTATGGAGATATTATCAGGTATGCGCTTGTCATCCGAGTTAAGTTTTATTACATTTTTATGGTCATTAAACTGGTTTAAAATATCATTTACAGTATTATTTTTCTTCTTTCCGCCGGAGGCTTTAACCTGTGCCTCAACATAGTAAAATTCATTTTGTGAATTTTTAAATCTTTCTATGGCGGTGGTTACAGTATTGCGGTTCGTTTTTTTATTTATTCTCATAAGAGGTACACATAATGAAAGAAAATTATTGAATTCCTTTTCAAGTCCCTTTAATGTGGATGCATCCTCAATAAATATATTTGGCATATCTGACGTATCATTGCCGATTGAATCGGATATGATTGCAAATTGACCTTTGGCAATAAATAATGTCCGGTGGTATATGCCGTCTCGAAGTCTTGGATAGTAATAAGGTTCTATATCACCCGCCATATATAAAGGAAGCCATTTTTGAATTGCTTCCATCAGGTCATTTAGATTTCTGTTTATTGTATGAATTATCTTTATATGACTTCCGGTTTTTAAGAGAGTTATAAGATAATTGGTCCATTTTTTTGCGAATATCGGGTCCTCGTATAGCCAGGTCATATCCTCATCGGAAAAAAGCAAAAGATTATGCGGCTTTTTGTCTGCACATAGTCTGCCGAGAAAATGCTCGGTAGCCTTACGCTTTCCGGCATTTCCGTAAAAATAAGCAGGTTTTTTTTCATCTGAACTGCAGATGTCTGCTTCCGGACTCTGCTCTGAAGCTGAAATTGGAATATCAAGTGAAGCAGCATTTGAAAGTTCATATAAAAGTAAATCTATAGAGCTTGGATCGGGCTTGTTTTTTCCTTCCTCTTTGAACCATGCGGCCAGAAGCTTTTCAAGCTCATCCCTATCTTCGGGAAGCGCTTTTCCACCGCATACTATTTCTGAAAGAAGCTTTTTTTGATAATCCGTTTTAATATTTTTTGAAAAAAAAGCAGCAGCAGGTTCTACGAAAGGCATGTGCTTCGGGATGCCGCGCTTGCCGGTTCTGATACGACCTATGTAGGATGGGTCAAAGGAAAGAGCTTTGGCCAGAGCACTATTTCGTGTATCTGTTATTTTCATAAGTATATCAAGCTTTTCTGAAGTCATATTGTTACCTCACATTTTCTGTTTTTTCTTCTTCAAGTAAAAATATTAAGAGTCGGAGTATGAATCATCAAGCATTATAATCAATACTATCATAGCATTAAAAATAAGGTAATTCAATTAACAGTTTGGCACGAAACTTGCCATAAATTTAACATTCAAAAATAGAAACGTGCCACATATAGCACTTGTGTGACATAAAAAAATATATTAAAATGATTATGATTATTTTACATAGAATTTATGTATGGAGAAAAAGAATGTTAAAGCTGGAAGACATAGTTATAAAATATAAAAAGAAAACTATTCTTTCGGATGTCCGTCTTACGGCTGTTCCGGGAGAGATAATAGGTTTGCTTGGAGCAAATGGTTCGGGTAAGTCTACTTTGTTGTCGGTAATTGCCGGAGCAAAAAAGGCAGAATCAGGAAAGTTAAGTATAAATGATATAAATTTTACGGAAAAACCGGATGAGTACAGAAAATATATAGGCTATGTGCCCCAGGAGAATCCTCTTATCGCGGAGCTTTCTTGTCTGGACAATTTAAGGATATGGTCAAAGCTCGGTAAGGAAGAAATGCGTGAGCTTATTAGCACAAAGCCGTTATCGATTCTCGGAGTGCACGAGTTTTGTGATAAAAAGGTTAAGGATTTATCCGGTGGTATGAAAAAAAGACTTTCTATAACAGCGACTCTTATAACCAATCCGTCTATTTTGCTTATGGATGAGCCGTTTGCAGCTCTTGATATGGTGGCTAAGCATGATATTCTCCAATATATGTCAACCTTTAAAGCTGCCGGAGGAACTATGATAGTTGCTTCTCATGAGGAGACAGTACTTGATTATTGCGACAGAATTTATTTTATAAAAAATGGTCAGGTTACAGAGCTTGATAAAAATTCAGATAAAAGCTATATAGATTTACTTAGGGGGAACGTAAATGTCAGGTAGCGGTCAATTTGGGAGAACCCTGAAAACTGATATAAAAAGAATGATAAAAAGTCTTCCCGGCTTTCTTCTTACAGCTGTTATATTTGTTGTTATGGCAGGTGTGATTGTTTACTATGCAAAATATTTTGTGTTTGACAGCGACAGTACTTCAAATGTTCAGGTTGCATATTTCGTTAATTCCGGTGACGAGCTCGGTCAAGGTCAGATAGATCTTATAAAAGATATGGACAGTATCAAGGAAAGTGCCTCCCTTTTTCCGGTAGAATCCGAGGAGGAAGGACGAAGGCTTCTTTATGATAATGAGATTCAGGCCTTTTTAATCGTACCCGGTAATTTTGTTTCGGATATGGGAGAGGAGGACTCGTCAATTAAAGTATATTTTAATGACGAGGAAACCTTTGAAGCTTATCTTGTAAATGATATCGTAATGATAATTTCAGACCTTTATCATACTGCTCGTATGACAGTCTTGACTTACAGAACCGTTGCAAGGGAGAACGGATTTACAGATGAACTCGTAAAAAAAGGATACAATTCATTGAATACAAGGCTTTTAACCGATGTATTTGCGAGAACGGGCGGATATGAGATAAATGATATAGATTCTGCAGGTGTTTATTCTTTAGATCAGATGTTTACCTGTTCGATGCTTATTCTTATAATGTTTCTTATGTGCTTCCAGTTGACTTCTTTTTATAAAGGACATAACACAGCATATAAAATGCTCCAAAAAATATCCGGAGTAAATGGATTTAAGCTCGGTTTGTCAAAGCTTATCTGCGGTACGGGATTACTTTATATTTTATATTTATTTGTATTTGCGTTGCTTGGTATAACAAAGCGCGGAGTTAAACTAAGTTCGCTGATTACGATAATTCCTGTATTGGTGCTTATTGCCGGGATTACTCTTTGCTTGTCAGAGCTTATTGATTCGGAGCATGTTATAGATATAGTTATATTTTTGGGTGTAGTTATACTGATATATCTTGCCGGAGGATTTATACCGCTTTTACTTATGCCGGAATTTATGCGTGGCGTGGCAGCTGTAAATCCCATGACATATCTGCTTGATTTAACTATGAAGATACTTTATTAAAGGTGGAGGTAAGGATGAAGCTATTTGCAAACCGCTTTGGAATAATGTTAAAAAGAACGGTTAAACAGCCGGTTTATATTGTAATGCTCTTGCTTTTGATTTCATTAAGCCTTTTCTATGTTTCGATACCGGCAGAAAAGAAAAGTCTTTATATCACTGCTGCGGTTTTGTGTGAGGATTCGTCACCTGAAGCGGGACTGTTTATGGAGGAGCTTATTAACGGTAATTCGGTATTCACCTTTTATGAGGTTGAAAACCTTGACGAATTGAAAAAGGATGTTATAAGCGGAAAGGCAAATTCGGGTTTTGTGATTCCGGAGGGCTACATATACGAATCTATACTTAATGATTATGATAAGCTTATAACAGAATATGTAACTACCGGCTCGTTTTTACCGATGGTTGCATTTGAGGAAATATATGTAAGGCTTTTTAAATATACATCCTATGAGCTTTTAAAACACCAGATTTTTGAGCAGGATGCGGCTATGGCAGAGCTCGAGCCTGAGATAAAAAATGTATATGAAAATTATAATGTTGATGAAATGCTTTTTACGGCAGATAGACAATATGAAGAATATGCTGATCTGACAAAGGATTCAAAAATGGAACTTCCTATAAGAAAAATTGCCGGACTTTTTATATATATAGCAGCTATTCTCGGAACAGCAGCCTACATCACGGACAGAGAAAACAATATATATCTTTTGATGAGCAAGACAGAAAAGATTTCTTTAAGATTTATACATATTCAGGCATCTGTATTGCCACTTGGCATAACTGCATTTTTGATTATTCTTATACTAAATGAGATGTCTCCTTTAAGAGGTGCTGTTCATGTGACTTTATACATGCTTGCAGTCTCATGTGTATCACTTCTTTTCGGTCTGTTTTTTAAGAAGAGCAGATCCTTTTATAAATTTTTGCCGATACTTTTGGTGCTTACCATGGTACTGAGCGGAGTATTCTTCGATGTAGGAAAATACAGTGTTTTCATGGATTTTTTGGCTAAACTTTGTCCGCCTTATTATTTCTAAAAAAGAAAAAATTTTCGGGCTTTTTTAAGTCCGTTTTTTACGTTATAAAACTCATTTTATAAATCAAAATGTCTCCGTTCGGATACAATGGTGCAAAACTTAATCTTTACTTATGGCATACAGAATGCTATAGTCTAATTGTAGCCGAAAGAGGCTGCATCTAAAGCTGACACAAAGCCTGTAGTTCAGCTCAGAAATATCTATTAATTAATAAAATATTTCACGTGAAAACAAAATTTAATATTTAAGGAGGTAAGGATATAGTAGATATCTTTAGTGTAACTTTGGCTTTTTTTGCCATGGTCAGTGATTTGCGTACCTTCAAAATCCCTAATCTCATTTGCATTGCGGGTATTGGTTGGGGGCTTCTTTCTAACCTGATTTTCTACGGATTAATAGGACTTAAAATGAGCTTGTTCGGAATTTTGTGTCCGGTTGTTACGCTTTATATACTGTTTCTGCTTAAAGTGGTTGGTGCAGGTGATATCAAGCTGCTTGCGGGAATAGGCGCATTTGTATCAAAGAAAATAATATTTATTATAATTGCCACATTTGTCATAGCTTCTGTTTATTCGCTTTTCTATGTTGCTTGTAAGCTGATCAGGCTAATGAGGGATAAATCAAAAACTCATTACAGCTTATCAAGGATGCATCTTTCAGTTCCTATTTTTCTGGCGTGTATGATGAGCTTAATCTTCAATATGACAGGTGTAAGGTAAAAAGGGGTGGTAACTTTGCAGGACTACAGAATCGGAATATGCGACAGTGATACAGGCTATGTTGTCAGTTTTATGGAATACATAAATATGAATGATGAAATACCGTTTAAGGTGTCGGCTTTTTCCGGGGTAGAAGCAATCACAGAATACCTGGAAGGTAATAATCTGGATTTACTTTTACTCGAAAAAAAAATAAAGGACTATGAGTTTAAGGTTAAAGTAGTAGGACTTTCTGAATTCAAGAGTGATTATGACAGCGAGGATTTAATTTATAAATATCAGAGTATATATAAGATTGTTGAAATAATATCACGTATTTTAAATGAAGGAAACCAAACTATAAAATCAGCGAGCTACGTTTACGGAATTTATTCGCCTCTCGGAAGATCCGGAAAAACTGAGCTGGCAAAAGGCATTTGCAATTACTATAGGGAGAGTTTTTATATTGGACTTGAAGAGTATTCCGGATGCTTTAACAAAACCTACGAAAGTATAAGATACAGAGAAATTTATGAAAGATTTATGTATTATCTGCTCAGTGAAAATATCTTGATTGCAGATACCATAGAAGAACTCTATGAAGAAACAGGATTAAAGAGTTTTATAGCACTTAACTATACGGATTTAAAAGAGATATCGCATAAGCATGTAGCTTGGTTGATAAAGCTTTTAAGAGATATAGGGGATTACAGGCGGATTGTATTTGATATAGGTATTGGGGCCATGTCGGATATAAATATTTTGTCAGAGATGGACAAGGTTTTTATAACTGTATTAAAGGATAAAAATTCAGTTAATAAGCTTGAAATGTTCAAACAAATAATAGCTGACAAAAAATATACATTGTTGGAGTCAAAGATAAATTTTGTAGAGGTTCCAAAGACAGAATATGACAGTAAGTTAATGGGAGAATTTATAATTCGGAGCGGTATGTGAAAATGGAGGATGGAGTAAAAAGAAAACTAAAAAATAAAGTTTTGATGGAGCTTGATTTAAGTGTTGAGCCGACAGACGATGATATAAGCAAAATAATAGACAGGTGCATTCTCGAAGAAGATAGGAGCGGCTATCTTCCGTTAAAGGAAAAGGTGATGCTGAGAAAGGAGCTTTTTAATTCTCTGAGAAGACTTGATGTGCTTACAGAATACTTAGAGGATGATGGTATAACTGAGATTATGGTTAATGGATATAACAATATATATCTTGAAAAGCATGGGAAAATTGTAAGGGCACAAAAATGCTTTGAATCAGAAGAAAAGTTAAAATCTGTTGTTCAACAGATAGTTGCAGATTGTAACAGAAGGGTAAATGAAGCTAATCCGATTGTGGATGCCAGACTAAAGGATGGTTCAAGAGTAAATATGGTACTTAATCCTGTTGCTTTAAATGGGCCGGTTATAACCATCAGAAAATTTCCTAATGAGGTTATGACCTTGGACAGATTGGTTCAATTGGAGGCTTTGGATGAGCAGGCTGCTGATTTTTTAAAGCTTTTGGTTAAGGCCGGATATAACATTTTTATATCCGGCGGAACAGGCTCCGGTAAGACAACCTTTTTAAATGCTTTATCAGCATATATTCCTAAGGATGAAAGAGTTATTACCATAGAGGATGCAGCTGAGCTTCAGATTAAGGAAATACCTAATCTTATAAGTCTTGAAGCAAGAAGTGCCAATGTTGAAGGGGAAAATGAGATAACTATCAGGGATCTGATAAAAACAAGCCTTAGAATGAGGCCGGATCGCATAATCGTTGGAGAAGTAAGAGATGCAGCGGCAATTGATATGCTTCAGGCTATGAACACCGGTCATGATGGTTCGCTTTCGACCGGTCATGCTAACTCAAGTGAAGATATGCTTTCAAGACTTGAAACCATGGTGCTTATGGGTATGGACATTCCTTTGGAGGCAGTTAGGATGCAGATAGCATCGGCAATCGACATTATCATTCATCTTGGACGTATGAGAGATAAGAGCAGAAGGGTATTGGAGATAAGTGAGGTGTTAAGGGTAAAAATGGGTGAAATTGAAATAAAAAAATTATATGAATTTATTGAAATCGGTGAAGTTAAAGGACGGATAAAAGGCTCATTAAAAAGGATAAATGACCTTATAAATACAGATAAACTCATAAATGCCGGGCTTTATGACAGTTATAAGGAGTCTATAGATGGATTACAGAATATATAAGCCTGACAAGGTGTGGATAATCAGGGAGATAGTTAAGCTATTTATATTGGATTTAATTGTAGGATATTTGTTTTTCAGAAATATCATAGCATTGGTTTTACTTTTGCCCTTTGGATATTTTATATGGAAAAAGGATATTAATGAGGCAGTCAAAGAGAGAAAAAAAGTGCTTTCAAAAGAATTCAAGGATATGATAACCTCTCTGTCCGGAAATCTGAATGCAGGCTATTCATTGGAAAGGTCTTTTTACAAAACCTATCAGGATTTGCAAAAAAGCGGAATAGCATATCGTTACATAATTGATGAGGTAAAGCTGATAATTAACGGATTGGAATGTAATAATCGTGTAGAAGGTTTGCTTTCGGATTTTGCTAAAAGAAGTGATGTTGCTGACGTAAAGGATTTTTCGGAACTTATAACTGTTTCAAAAATATACGGAGGTAATATTTTATCCGTTATAAGACAGACAGTAAGTAATTTGAGTGGAAAATATATGGTTGAAGATGAGATAGAGACTATTATTTCGGCAAAAAAAATGGAAGGTAAAATAATGCTGGTTATGCCTTTTTTGATAATTGTTTATATGAATATAACAAATAAAGGCTATATGGATGTTATATATTATACACTTCCGGGAAAAATCGTTATGGCAGTCGGATTTATGATGATTGTAGCAGCCGCTATTGCCATAGATAAGATTGTAGATATAGAAGTTGAATGAGGTATAAAAATGATGATTATAAATTTAGTTATTATAATTATGTTTTTTCTGTTGGCACTAATCAGCAGGAAACATTTTAGTAAATATAAGAATGTGTTGGAGGCGATGAGCCAATTTGTTTACACACTCCTGTATAAAAATATTGATTTAGATAAAAAACAGGCTGACTTACGAAAAATAAATGTAGTTTCTGATGCAAGACTTAAAGAGTTATGCAGACTTTATTATACAAAAATTATTTCAATATGTATGGTAATTATTTTTGTAATAAATTTAGCTTGCCTGCTTTTGACAGCGACAAAACAATTTAATAAAGAGGATGTCTCCAATATCGTCCAAAGAGGGGATTATGAGGATGGCATCAGTGTAACAAAAGTCTACATAGGAGATCCCGGTAAGCAGACAGAGTATAAGCTTTTGGTTTATCCGAGAGAATATACCTATGAAGAATTTGTTGTCGAAGCAGATAAAGTTTTTAACGAGCTAAGAGTTGACATATTAGCAAATAATGAAGATTTAAATCATATAAGTGAGGATCTTAATCTTCCGTCATATGACGAAAAGGGAAGATTTGATATTAGCTGGTCAAGTGATTATCCTGAGTATATTTTACCATCAGGTAAGGTAAATATTGAAGAATTAAAAAGCGAAACCAAAGTTAATCTTACGGCAAAAATTGAGTATATGGATTATGTTGTTGAAAATAATTATAGTCTTATGCTTATACCGGGTAGAACGACAGATGAATTAAGCGATGAGGTCGGTGTTGTATTAAAGCAGATAGAATCAACCAACCGAAATTCTTCAAGCTTTGAAATACCTGATGAAATCGGAGGAAAGAGGATATCGTTGGAAGAGGTTGATAATGCCGGATACAAACAAATTCTTTTTTTGGGAATGACAGCTTGTGTATTTACTGTATTATGTTCGAACTCTTTTTTACAGAAAAAGAACACCCAAAGGGATAATATGCTAAAACTTATGTATCCGTCTTTTGTAAACAAAATAAGTCTTCTTATGGGTTCAGGGATGAATATTAGGAATTGTATTTCCAATATTATTTCAAATTCCGAGAAAAATATACTTATCAGTGAGCTTGAATATACTATGAATCAAATTAAATCAGGTTATGATGAAGCTTCAGCATATGAGGAGTTGGGGATTAGAATAGGAATTCCCCAGTATAACAGATTAATGAGTCATATAAGTCAGAATCTCAGGATGGGCACAAAAGATTTGCGCGAATTAATGTATGAAGAAGTAAAGGAAGCTATGGAGGACAGAAAGGAATATGCCAAAAAGAAAGGTGAAAAGGCATCAACAAAGCTGCTCTTTCCTATGATTATTCTTATGACGGTGGTTATAGTGATAATTATGTTTCCTGCGTTTGTTGGCTTGTAATTGAAAAGAGTATAAGGAGGAGGTAATTAAATGTTAGAATTTGATAGATTTATTAATGAAGAAGATGGCATGGGGGTTGTTGAGGTAATATTGATAATTGTCG
>CACWQH010000054.1 GCA_902762955.1 uncultured Lachnospiraceae bacterium | reverse complement strand
ATCACCTGCTAGATATAGTGGCAAATAATCAAATATTGATTGTAAACGCTCTATAGCGAGTACCCTTTGAATGATATGCCGCCGTTTCCGGCGGCTGTTTTTATTTTTTCTTCTTACATTCTTCCGGTAATGAATCCGACCATGGTAGCAGCTTTTCACAAAAATCAGAATTGTGGTCATCCATATGATTTGGTATTACTGTAAGCAAATGTTTCATATATTCATATAAGTTCAGGTTATTGGCTTTGGCTGTTTCTACAAGACTGTGTCTTAGATTTGTATCCATCTACCTCTATTCTTTGAACAGACCTTTTAACATGTATAAGCTTTTCCTTCATATCTATATCTTCCCAGCGCAGTGCACATATTTCTCCCAATCTGAGACCTGTTGCGAGGCAGATTACAATTCCAAGCTTATCCGCATCCATGCCCTTATATAATTGTTTTATCAGGCTTGCCTGTTCTGTTTTATTAAGGACATCTATGTTCCTGTTTTTTCTTTTTTGTTTTTCACAAGATAGCTTTATAAACGGAATGTGATAATATCTTCTGCCATAGTCAAGGATTTGATTTAAAACACAATTTATACTTTTACATAAACTTGAAGAGGCATATATATCTTCATATATCTTTAAAAGCTCATCCTGTAAATGCTCCTCATTCAAACTCGTTATATCATAATCCTTAAAATTATTTTTGATATATTTTCTGTATACGGTTCTGTACTTGACATAAGTTGAATACTTCAAGTACTTTTCTATGCTATTTAGCCATTCTTCAGCAACTTTGTTAAATAATATTTTATTCTTAGACATTTTTCTCTCCTCCTTGTCAATATATTCTATAACAATAAGCCAGATATGTGTATTAATTTCAACCTGTTTATTTAATCAAATATATTAGATTTAACTGCAAACAACAAAAAGCTATTGACATTTATAAGTATAAAATGTAGAATATTTGCTGTTGGTGGATATAAAAAGTCCAAAAAGTTTTCGCAGATTAAAACAATCTGCGAAAAAAAACGCGATAATCATGTAAGATTATCACGTCTCGTTTATTATATATCTACATCTACACTCTCTTAAATACCACTGTAACCATCATATCACTATTATCAATCCTTGCATATATATCTCCGCCCATCTTATGCATAAGCTTTTTACATATATATAATCCAAGTCCGCTTCCGTCCCTTCCGTCACTGTTCGAGCCTCGCCAGAAGCTGTCAAATATATGCACAAGCTCCGTTTCCGGAAGAATTGAGCCGGAGTTTTTTATGGTTACAAGACGACAATTTTCTTCATCACTAAAGCTTAAGGATATATTCTTTCCGTCACCATATTTTATCGCATTTTCAAATATATTTTGAAGCACCTCAACGCTTCTGTCAAAGTCACCGGATATAATGCAATCATTATATTCCTCCATCACCAAATCAATCTTATTAAGTGAAAGCTTTTCCTTATAATAATTGTTTATTTCATCCATTAATTTTGAAAGATAAAATTCTCCATTTTTCACTTCCAGCTTAAGAAAATCATCACTTGCAGATTTCGTAAGTGCAGTAACATATTTTTCTATTTCATCCACCTTTTTACTTATACCTAAGGCTGCTTCTTTTTTCTTATACTCATCAAGATATATACCCTTTGATAGTGCCGATGAATAAAGCTTGATAGCCGAAAGGGGCGTTTTAATATCATGTGAAATAGATAAGAGTAGAGTTTGTTTTTCTTTCTGAAGGGATAATTCCTTTTTCTTATCATCCTCCAGCTTTTCACGAAGCATATCAAGTCCCCATGTAAATCTTCCGAAAAATTTACTTTTATTTTCTTTTATCGGGACAGTCAGATTACCCTTTGCAAGCTCAGCAGGTATCTCTGACACTACATTAAAAGGAGTTAGAATTTGTTTTCTTATATATAGCAAAACCGAAAGCATCAAAAATGCTATTATAATTAAAAAAATGTTTATCTTAATTCTGTAGCTTATATCCATCTTTTTGTTTGTAATATAATCAAATCGGTAAAGCTTACCGTTTATATTTTTTATAACATAATCATAATTACTGTTATAAAACTCAGATTTATTATTTTTCTGTTCTTCATCATTTTGAAAATCACCATCGACTGTCATATCTTCAATTTGCAGATTACTATTTTCTGCCACAACAACCGCCACAACGTATGAGCACCTTGATATATCCGCTTCATAGCCTCTTTCAATCCCATCTGCAAGTCTGTTTATCTCCACTCTGTACTCTCTGTAATTACTTTTCTTTAGAGCACCTGAAAAAATCATATTGACGGCTATAAACGTCAATATGATTAACAAAACAAATATTAAAATTATCCTGTCATATTTTTTCATACCATATAAGCTCCGGTTTAATCAAACTTATATCCTGTTCCCCATACCGTAAGGATATGCTTTGGATTCTTTGGATCATCCTCAATTTTTTCTCTAAGCCACTTTATATGTACGGTGAGTGTCTGCAACTCGGACTCACTGTCTCTACCCCAGATATAATTAAAAATGTAATCCTTGGAAAGAGTCTTTCCCTTGTTTTCAATCAACAGCAGCAAAAGATCAAATTCCTTTGCTCTTACTTCGATACTCTTACCCTTTTTTGTAACGGTCTTTTCGATCTTATTAAGTACAAGCTCTCCGCAGGTAATCTCGTCCATAGCATATCTTCTCTTAAATATCCCCTGTATCTTGGCAAGCAGTATATCTATATCATATGGTTTTTCCATATAGTCATCTGCACCGAGTATCAGTCCATTAAGCTTGTCGTCCTTATCAACTTTTGCGCTCAAAATTATAATCGGAGTATCACTGGTTTTTCTTATTTTTTCACATACATAAAATCCATCGATTCCCGGAAGCATGATATCAAGCAGGACAAGCCTTGCCCCGTATCTTTCAAATACGGACAAGGCTTTTTCTCCATTATCAACTGCAGTTACTATATAGTTTTCCGCTCTAAGCAAATCTGAAAGCAATCCTGATATTTCTTTGTTGTCTTCAACTATAAGTATGTCATTCATTACTACCAACCCATCTCCATCAGCCAGTTATTAAGTGAACGCTCTCTGTCACGCAGCTCCTGCTTTGCAGATAGCTTGCCAAGTGAAAACTCTCCCTTGATATTTCCATCAACTATAAACAAAACTCTTGAACACTTGGCTGCCACTCTCGCATCATGTGTAACAAGCATAATAGTTGTTCCTTCATCATTTAGCTTGTTTAACTCCTCCATAACCTCATCGGAAGATGTACGGTTAAGAGCACCTGTAGGCTCATCTGCAAATATCATCTTAGGGTTATTTATCATACTTCTGCATATACAGGCTCTCTGAAGCTGTCCACCGGATACTTCATTTATATCATTGTCGGCAGTATCGATTATGTTAAGCTTTCTCATAAGCTCCTGTCCTCTTTCAAGCTTTTCTTTCTTGCTAAGAGTATTGGTTTTTGATTCTACTGCCGGTAAGATAATATTATCAAGTACAGTAAGATTTTTCAACATATACATCTGCTGAAATATAAATCCCATCTTGTCAAGTCTGAACTCAGCCAACTCATTTTCCTTCATATCAGCTATGTTTTTCCCTTCAAATGAAACCTCTCCTGCAGTCGCATCATCCATACCCGATACTGTATAAAGAAGTGTTGATTTACCGGAGCCTGACGGTCCCATAACCGCAACCATTTCTCCTTCGTTCACTTCGAAGTTCACATTTTTCAAAACATTATTCTGTCTCTTATTTACAACATAGGTCTTACATAAATCCTTTACCTCTAAAATCTTTTCCATGATCTGTTCTCCTTTTTTATCCATATTCAAACTATTTAACAACTTAATACATAATCAATTAATTATCTTATACTTAAAACATTTTTTTATTTTCTTTTTACACTACTCTATATCTGCCGTATGACATGCCTTGATTGTATTAGTATAAAGTGCCGTTAAATATGCGCTTATCGTAGTTGCCACAAGTATTATGAGTGGACAGATTATGAAAACCTCCAAAGGCTTAATCTCGTATTCGAGACTGTATGCCACACCCATAATTCCAAATATCGGATTGATACAAAGCTTTGTCATAGGAACTGCAAGTACGGCTGATATTATAATCGCAAGAACCATAACTATTATAAATCTTAAGGTATGCTGAATTATTATCCTTTTATTTTTTATACCGACAGCCTTCATAAGGGCTATCTCGCTCTTTTCCCTGCTTATGAAGGAACGCTCCATAAGTATTGCAATGAGTGCTGCTATAATAACCGTAAGAACAAGTGCAAGATACTCAACCGCACGCATTGTACCCGACACACCTGTGTTATTGTTGGTATAATCCGCTGCATTACGTACATCCTTTGTATCAAATAATACCTTCAAACGCTCGATTCTTTCATCAATTGTTTCATCATCAGGATTATCGTCAAAATCTATCTGATACGCAAACGCTGAAGAAATCTCCGACCGGTCGGTCTTTGCATCCTCATGAAGCCTTCCTATCTGACCTAGCTGATTAAAGCTTGTAAAAAGTCCTGTAACCATATAATCATGCTCTACACCGTTTATCTTGATGCTTACCGTATCTCCTATCCTACAGCCGATGGTCTTGGCTGATTGAGGTGTAAGTGCTATCTCATATTCATTTTGCGGAGCACTTCCTTCGTTATAAACATAGTCACTCGCTTTGGTTAATTTATTTTGCTGAAATGTAAGCTTTTGAGTCTTGCCGTTAAATGTAACCGGATATTTAAACTGAAGCTCAATTATAGCTTTTCCCGGCATATCATTTTCAGCAAGTATATCTTCTATCTCATTTAATGTCTCATATATCTTTTCATCACCGGTACCGCCGTCCATAAGTTCCATAACTCTCTTTCCATCATCCATATAGACATCACTTTTTACTGCACCGAAAAGATATATAAGCTTTTCGCTGCAAAGAGTGTTTGCGGTATTGGCAAGAATCATTACAAGAAGCAGGCAAATCGTAAATACGATTGTCATGATTCCAAACTGCTTTTTGCTGCTTAAGACATCATTTGCAGCCAAAAATCCTGTAGGTGAAAGCTTACTCTTGCCAAGTGACAAAAAGCCCTTCTTACCGTATCTTTCACCGGTCTGACCGCTTCTTACCGCGTCAATAGGTGACATCTTCTTAATCTTCCCGGTACTTGAATAAGCAAACCATACTATAAGAAATACAACCAGCACTGCGGATAAAAGTCCCACGATTATACTGTTTTCATTTCCAAGCACCATATTTTCCGATACGCTCTTAAGAAGAATGTTTCCAAAAGGAATCGAACCGAAAAATCCAATAACCGCACCTAAAACCGCTATTGCAAAATACTTTGTTATATAAAGTCTTCTGATGGCGGAATTCTTAATTCCTACAGCCTTCATAACACCAATCTCACGGAACTCCTCGGTTATGGTAAATCCGATTGTAAATCTTAAAACTGTAAAGGATACAAGTATAAGTCCGAGACTTATAACAAGCAGCACACCTGCCACAATCATATTCATTACGTAAGTCATTTTTATTACACTTATACCAGCATCAAACAATATTCCGTCTTTAGTGGAAAGCATTTCCTTTAATGCATTTGCATCATCGGCATCTATATAATAAATCTTTCCGAAGGATTTACTTAATACTTCGTCGTTTGATTTAAATTTTTCATAATCCTTATCATTTATGATATATCTCGGATTGCCCATAAAGTCCGAACCAAGCAAGGCATCCTTAGCAATACCTGCTATTTTAAACTTAACGCTTACTCCGTAAAGCTTAATCTCTATCTCATCGCCTACTGAAAGTTTGGACTTTTTAAGTATAGAGTTATTGACATAAACCTCACCTTCATTGACCTTATCTATACTGTTGTTATCCTTATCAAAGTATCTGATGGCAGCTCTGTCAACAGATACCACCAGCGAAATATTCTGATATTCAAACGCCTTTTTTCCATCGTGAAGTACATCCGTACTGTTTGCGTAAATCAATTCCTCGACACGATAATCCTTTACGAAGCTTTCCTTATCAAGAGCTTCCTCGATAGATGTATCGCCCTCTCTTGACATGGATATTACAAAATAATTTCCGTCAAGACCTGCCTTATCAAAATAGTAATCCAGTCCGCTCACAACCGTAAAAATGTTGTTTACGCTTGCCGCAACAAACATCGCCGAAAGAATTACAAAAAGCAAAAGAATAATGTTCATAGTCTTTTTTCTTTTTAAATCTTTTTTCAAAATTCTGAAAAACATAGCTTTTCTCCTTTTTATTTTTCTATTACGTTTCCCTTTCAAGAAGACTATAACATGCAAATTATTAAAAAATAATTAAATGAGAAAAACGAGCAAAAAAATACTTCTTTGGAAGATTATACATTATACCTCCAAAGAAGTAATCTCATCAATAAAACATCCATTAAAGAACCTGTTCTATACTAGCTTACCACATTTTCTTTTCGGCCTTCCGTAAATGCCTTAAAGTTATTTGCCACGATGTCGACAAGTCTCTTTCTTGCATCAACACTTGCCCATCCCATATGCGGGGTAAAGGTCATATTGGGTGCGTCAAGCAAAGGATTATCTTCTTTCATCGGTTCAACCGAAACAACATCCACACCTGCTGCCGCAACCTTGCCACTCTTAAGTGCCTCCGTCAAATCGGCTTCATCTACAAGACCGCCGCGACTTACATTTATTATAATCACTCCATCCTTCATCTTGTTGATATTGGACTTATTTATTAGCTTTTCAGTATCAGCGGTTAGCGGGCAATGAAGCGATACTATATCCGCCTTTTCAAACAAGGTGTCAATATCTGTAAACAAAACCTTATCATCCGAGTATTTTTCCGGATGTGCCGTATTTACAAGAACATTCAAATTAAATGCCTTTGCGATTTCGCAAACTCTTCTTCCTATATTTCCGTAGCCGACAACCCCTATGGTTTTTCCTGCAAGCTCAGTTACGGGAGCAAGCCAGTAGCAAAAGATTTCCGACTTGATCCAATCACCGTTATGTACACTCTCATTATGTCTGCTTATATGACAAACCGATTCAAGAATAAGTCCCCAGGTAAGCTGAGCAACCGAATCCGTACTGTACGCCGGAACATTTGTAACCGTTACATTGTGCCTTTTTGCCGCCTCGATATCAATCACGTTATAGCCTGTTGCACAGACACCGATATAGCGGATGTTTGGACACCTCTCAAACACTTCCTCATCCATTTTTATTTTATTAACAAATAAAACATCAGCATCTCCTATATGCTCATATTTATCCTGCTCGGTTGTATTTGCATATATCTTTGTATCAATAAGCTTCGTCAACGGTTCCCACGAAAGGTCATTGTGATTAACCGCATCACCCTCAAGCAAAACTGCTTTCATACAAATATCCTCCAATTAATTCTTTATTTCAAACTAAGCCCGCACATCAGACTGTCTGTTCCCACGTTACATATATAGCCTGTTCCGTTGGTAGTCATTTCCCGGTCAATCAAATGGTCGTATATAGTACCGTAGCAAAGGAATAGACCGACTACAATCAAAAATCCCATGATGGAAAAATAAATTGTATTAAATCCTATCTCGCCTTCAAAATAACCCGAAACGGCAATTATCATTTCTCCGAAGGTAAATACCACGTAAAGCATCGCTCTTTCCGTAAGGTGTGCAAAATCAACCGTCACAAGACTGTTAATCCTTCCCGAAAGAGAGGTTGCAACTATACCAAACAAAATCGGAAGTGCCGCAATCGCAGCTCCTGTCATATGATAAACAGGTATGGAAATAAATACCATAAGTGCTTCTACAAATATCAAATCATATATAAGCTCCGGATATTCAACTTTCTTTTCTTCCTTATCCATTTTTGCCTCCGATGATGTGACACAGTAACAAACAAAATTGTCACATAGCTACATTATTATCTTGCGTCATTTTATCATAATTTTAAACATTAAGAAATATTTAAAATGCATTTTTAAAAAATGAAGAAATAGAGCTGTTATTTATATATAGCAACATATTCAAATTGGATACTTGACACTTTTTATCGAATATGCTATCGTACTATTGAAGTTGATGAATGTGGTCGCCTTGGGGAAATCTCCCCCTATGGAAAGACGCAATTCATCAACTTTTTCTATATTTACTGCTATTATGTAATCTTTTTTTATACATTGATTAATATACTCTTTTAATCCTTCTCTTCCATATATACTTGCCATACAATTATTTTTTTGAATTTGGCCAAAATTGTTTAACCTAATAAAGACAAAAATATATCTTCCGTCATTATCTATTTGATCCGTCATAACAGCTAAAGTATTCTTCGATGATCCTTTTAGGACCATCAAAGGTCTTTTAAATGCCCATAGTACATCCAATACTTGCTGTTTAGTTAATCCATGTCCACTTTTCTTGGTTCTTTTCCCATTATTATCACGGATTTCAGGCATCATACACTTATCAATCACAGATTTTGATATAGTTAAATCAAGCTCTCCATAATCACAACATATTGATATAGCATTAGGTGTTTTTCCAACCAATAATGGGCTGCTTGCAACCTTTTTATCTCCATGAAGCAGTTTCTCTAAGCATTTTGAAAACTCTTTTTCTTCTTTTTTATTTTCCTTTATATTATTAAGTTCATCCTCCGTAAACCCATTTATATACATAGAATCACAATCCAATCTTTTGAGTTGTATTTATCCATTACCTTTAGATACAAATTTTATCTCTAAATCCATATCAAGTGCCATTGCTAATTTTAATAAAACTTCAATAGTCGGAACATTAATTTTTTTTTCAATCCTGACAATATTAGTTCTTGCTATTCCGGTAATTTCAGCAATTTTTTCTTGAGAATATCCTTTTTCTTTTCTAATCCTTATGTACTGCTCAATAATATCATCTTTTGTTCTTTTTTTTTCTTCCTCAATAATAATATCTAAATTATTATTTTTTTTATAATAGTCCATGCGTCCTCCTATATCTCCAATATTACGTATCATTAATTATACGTATCATTATTATAACATATTTTTTGATTATGTAAATAAAAAAAGAATACTTATATAAAAAGTATCCTTTTTTATCAACTATTTAATTATTTATCAATGTTCTTATTCATGCTTCCCATCTTATATCCACCCAGATCAAGTGTTACATATGAGAAACCAAGCTCTTGAAAATATTTATTAATAAATTCAGAAATCTCCGGTCTGATTATTTTTTCAAAATCCTTCTTTTCAACCTCAATCCTCGCCATACCACCATGTATGCGGACGCGCATCTGCCTAAAGCCAAGCTCCAAAAGCTTTTCCTCTGCCTTTTCCACCATACCGAGTTTTTCCTTTGTGATGGTTTCGCCATATACAAATCTTGATGCAAGGCACGCATAAGAAGGCTTGTCCCATGTAGGAAGATTAAGCTCCTTTGAAAGCTTACGTATATCCTCTTTAGTAAGCCCTGCATATCTTAACGGGCTTTTAATCTCAAGCTCAGCTACTGCCATAAGCCCTGGTCGGTAATCTCCTTCATCATCCACGTTTGATCCCTCGGCAACATATTCTATGCCACGCTCGGAAGCGATATCCTTTATTTTGGAAAAAAGATTTTTCTTACATAAGTAACATCTGTTTTTTGGGTTCTTACAAAAGCCGGGAACCGAAAGCTCATCCGTCTCCAAAACAATCTGTTCTATACCCTCTGCCTCGCAAAAAGCCTTTGTCTCCTCAAGTTCCCTTGCAGGAAATGAGCAGGACTGCGCAGTTACCGCCACCGCCTTATCACCTAAAACATTGTGTGCTTCCTTTAACAAAAAGGTCGAATCAACCCCCGATGAAAAAGCAACCAAAACACTTCCAAGCTCACGCAGATATTCTTCTAACTTTTCCTTCTTTTTATATAATTCTTCCATAAATGTCCCTTTCATGCATCACTTTTCAATCAGTTTCTTTACCTCTTCGATACAGATATTTTTCTCCCTTGCTATGCGTGCCAAATCTTCGTATTCATATTTGCATCTTTTAACACCGTAGCCGGATGATATTTTTTTTCTTACTTCGCCATAAGGAGTTTCCATAGAATATATCCGACGCTCCAACACATATCTCTTTGTCTCGGTCTCACGCACTCCAATAGTTGTTGTATATTTAAATATCAGTTCTATCATTTTCTCTTTGATTTCTTCTTTGCACATAACCCGTATAAGGGTTCCCGGCCTTGATTTTTTCATACCGATTGGAATAGTATAAACCTCAAGTGCACCGCCATCAAACAGCCTTTCTGTTGCAAAGCTTATTTCCTCCGCAGTCATATCATCTACATTATAGGATAGTTCAAGAACAGTATCCGTCTTATCCTCTGCTTCGCCCATCATAGCCCTTACACAGTTAGCAGCCTCAAAATCCTTCTTGCCCATTCCGTATCCGATAGCATGTGTTTTCATAACAGGCATCTCACCAAAACTGTCAGCAAAATATTTCAACAAAGCAGCTCCGGTCGGAGTGCAAAGCTCTCCGTTTATCTTACCGCCATAAATCGGTACATCCTTTAAAATATATGCTGTAGCCGGTGCCGGTACCGGAAGTATGCCGTGTGCACACTTAACCTGACCGCTTCCTACATGCACAGGCGATGCAACAATTCTTTCAGGCGCAAGTTCTTCCATAAGCATACATACCATAGTTACATCCGCAACTGCATCCATAGTTCCAACCTCATGAAAATGTATCTCGGTCACCGGTCTTCCATGCGCATGACTTTCTGCTTCAGCAATTAATCTATACACTGCAATCACGTCATTTTTCACTTTATCAGAAGCATTCAAGCTATTAACAATATGCTCTATATCATACATGCTTGCATGGTGATGATGTCCGTGTTCGTGGTGATGTTCGTGCTCGTGTTCTCCATGGTCGTGATGATGCTCATGTTCATGCTCGTGTTCTCCATGGTCGTGGTGATGGTGTTCGTGCTCGCCATGCTCATGATGATGCTCGTGTTCATGCTCATGATGGTGCTCGTGCTCATGTTCGCCATGCTCATGATGATGTTCGTGCATATTTTCATCTTCCTCGGCACCGTTCACCCTAACTGCGATATGTGTTCCGGTAATTCCACACTTCACAGAACTTTCCTTTTCAACCACCACACCGGGTATCGAAAGAGAATTTATTTTATCTATAAATTTATCAGGTTCAGGCAGGAGCTCAATCAACGCTGCCACAAGCATATCTCCCGCTGCCCCCATACTGCAATCCAAATATAAAGTTTTCATCGTAAACCTCCAAATCAAATTCGTTTAACACCTGTGGTTAATCATGCTTGCAAGATACCCTGCTCCAAATCCGTTGTCGATATTTACAACCGACACTCCGCTGGCACAGGAATTAAGCATGGATAAAAGCGCGGAGAGTCCTCCGAAGGATGCCCCATATCCGACACTTGTCGGTACTGCTATGACCGGGCAATCGCAAAGTCCCCCGACCACACTCGCCAAAGCACCTTCCATACCGGCTATGGCAATCACAACGCTCGCATTCATAAGCTCCTCCTTATACGCAAGCAGCCTGTGAATTCCTGCGACACCAACATCATAGATTCTCGTCACCTCATTTCCAAGTGACTCGGCCGTGATAGCAGCCTCCTCTGCAACAGGTATGTCACTTGTGCCCGCAGTCGCAACAACAATCTTTCCTATACCGTCCGCCTTGGGAAATGTACCGTAGAATCCAATTCGCGCATCAGCATAATATGTTATCGGATAATTCTTTGATAATTCTTCCGCCTTATCAGGTTCAATCCTGGTTATCAGGATTTTATCCTGTCCGTTTTCCTTCATCACATCAATAATGCCGCTTATCTGCTCACAGGTTTTTCCGGCACCGTATATAACCTCCGGCACCCCCTGTCTTATCTTGCGGTGATTATCAACCTTTGCAAATTCAATGTCCGTAAACGGTTCAACCTTTAACTTTAAAAGTGCATCATCAACCGAAAGCACATCATTTTTTACATCCTCAAGTATACGCTTAGTTTCATTTACCATATAATCATATACTCCTAACTTTTGACTAAAATTTACCCTCTTATTATAAAAGCGGTTTTGCATTTTGCAAACCGCTTTTTATAAAAAATCAGTTCTTATTTTTCATAAGAGAAGCTCTTACTACACCCTTTGGATCTTTAATGATAAGAATTATAAGCCAGATGATAAGTCCAAGCGCAACAACCGAAAGTCCGAGGAAGAAATCATTTAACATATCCGCAGGCTCCGGAGTAAAATACGCACTCTTTAATTCCATGAATTCCGCTATCGCATCCACCATCCACATAAGAGATGCACCCCAGTACATAAGTGCAAGAGTTCCAAGCTTCATCTCATTTTTCGGTGCATTTTTATACCACAAAATTGTTGAAATTATTGCGGCAAAAACTGTAGTAAGCAAAGTCATTTTATGCCTCCTCTAAACTATCACCGGACTGTTCTTCCAAAGCATCCGACTTCTTTTCCATCGCAGAAGAAACTGCAACCATGCCAAGCCAAACTGCGGTAACAAGTCCCGCCATGCCTACACCTACTGTTGACATCTCATGTAGCATCTCGGCTGCATCGGTCGGATTGCCTGCCGCCGTTAAAAACGGGAACCACGGAACAACCTCTCCATGCCACAGATGCTCAAACGCAAGAAGTCCCGAACCGCCCCAGAGAAGATTATTAAGCCATCCAAGCTTATGTGAAAACGGAATCTTTTTTGAGGCTTCGACAGCTTCTGTATCCTTTGAATCCAAGCTGATTTCTAAGCTCTCACTTTTTGCTTCCTTTGATTTAACCACCTTAGTTGCAATTGTTGTAACCACTGCCTCAACAGCAGGAACGATAAAACATGCCATAAAATAACCCTCCTTAAAATAAATAAAAGGTATACGTTATCTCTTTTCTAAGAAAACATACACCTTCATAGCATACTATTATTTAACCACTTTTAAATTGCATTCAATTTAATTTCAAAATGCGATCATCAAACACCTTAAACCAAATAAATTGAAGCATAATTTTTAAGTCTACACTTCTGTGCATTATATCGGCTTCATACCGACACTGATATTATATAATAATATATTTTTTCAAGCAAGCTTTTATTTCACTTGTGAATCAAATTTCTTTATCTCATCTATCGCCTGCTTTATAAGCTTACCTGTTGAAAAATCATCTATCCCGACTATTATGTTGTCACAATGATTAAACGGAATCAGAATCCTCTTTGCACTACTCTGTGAAACAGCGAGAGCCATCTTAGGAGTAACCTCTCCCAAAAGTGCATCAGCTATAATAATCCCTATCGGTCCGACAATTATATCTGCTTTACGGCATCCAACCATAACAGAATTTTCTCCGGTTGCAGCCTCGTCTGCACCTGCCTTAAGCATAGCAGTTGTCGCAGTACTGTTGGTACCCACTGCAAGCACATATGCCCCTTCAATATTTTGTTTTATAGCTGTAACAAGCTGCTTTCCTACACCGCCACCCTGGGCATCAATAACAAGTATCGTCATATCATCTTCTCCATATCTTGATAATCAGGTTGATTTTTATTTCATAATGGTAACAATTTTCGTTTTTTAGGCTTTTTGTTACCACCTATCCAGCAAATCTGTCCATCTTTACTTCAATTTTGGTAACATTTTTTTGTTTTTTAG
>CACWQH010000053.1 GCA_902762955.1 uncultured Lachnospiraceae bacterium | reverse complement strand
ATTATACACTAAAAAGGGGGTCAATGCTCTTTTTATTTGCAAAGCCCCTAAATATAAGAATTTAGAAACAAAAAAGGAGTGTCAACTTGACACTACCAATAAAAGTATGGAGGTGCTTTTATGGCAATAGTAAGTGATGAACAGGTCATTAAGGTATTGCGACAGTATAATCCGTGGTGGCGTAATCCATCTGCAATCAAAGATGAGAGCAAACCCCAAAAGCAACTCGCATATTATGAAGCTCTTAAAATGATAAAGCATAAGACATTGAGACGTTTTGCAGTGTTATCAGGGGCAAGGCGTGTTGGTAAAACAACCATAATGTATCAGATGATAGATAATCTGATTGATGAGGGTATCAGCCCTAAAAATATTTTATATGTGTCCTTTGACAATCCAATTATAAAGCTTGTTAATGTATAAACGGTGCTTTCCATTTATGAGTCGCTTTATCCAATTGAGGGGACGAAATATATTTTTCTTGATGAAGTTCAATATACAGAGCATTGGGAATTATGGATGAAGGTTATATATGACAACAGAAAGGATATTCGTCTGACGGCAACAGGTTCAGCAAGTCCGATATTGGAAAAAGGTGCGACAGACAGCGGCACAGGAAGATGGAATATTGGAAAACACATCTGTCAGCACAATTGATAGTTATATTGAAGCTCTTGAAATGTCCAACCTTATCTATCTGGCAAAACCAATGGATGTAGGAGGTAAGGGAGCCTTGAAAGGAAAACCAAAAATCTTTATTGCGGATGCGGCAATTCGTAATGCAGTATTGATGATTGACGATGTATTATCTGACGAAAAAGAACTTGGGACTATGGTGGAAACAACGGTATATAAGCATATCGTATCATTTTATCAAGGAAGCACCGCACAGCTTGGTTATTTTAGAAAAGCAAAGAACAATCAAAAAGAGGTTGATGTGGTAATTGAGCTTCCACGTGAGAAAATTCTCTGCGAAGTTAAGTACCGAAATAATTCCCATATACCTGCCACGGATGCCATTGTTGAACTATGCAAGGATGAAAATTCAAAAGTTACAACAGCTTTCCTTGTCACAAAACAGTTAGATGATTTTGGTATTGCAAATTACGAAACCAAAGTGCCGATTTTAAGGATACCGGCAATAGCCTTTTTGTATTTGTTGGGAAAAGCAGAAGCAGACGGACAAAACGGAAAAATGTAATATGATATTTACGTTGCCATTTCAGATGCTCTTAGCACCGCTAAAAGGCTTTAAGAATGGTGTTAGCAGAAAAAGACTGAAAGATGATTTCTGGTTTATATATTTTTGAGGAGGTTGAAAAAATTAATGTACTCTCTTTATTTTTATACTAATCTGCGGTAAAATTATAATTGATTAATTTTTTAATTGGGATGGAGAATATGCGTATATGAATAAAGGACCGATGGTTGCTTTATAATATATGAAATCGATAAACCTTTAAACGAAGCAATTAAGATAGTTAATTATTAAAAAAATTTTCAATTATGGAGCTAAAAAGGAATTATTGAAGAAATAACATTATGATATATTGTCTGATATTTAGGGCTATCAATTTAGGGACAATGACAAATATAGTGAAATTAAAGCATCAGATTTAGAAAAAGGATTGATGAGTATAAAGTAATTGAAATGATTTGTTTTCAAAATTTTACTTCTGTTCAATTTGAGCAGAAGTTAAAATAAAGGAATATTATAATGTCAAAGGTATTAGTAGCGTATTTTTCGACAACAGGAACAACAAAAGTAGCAGCAACAGGTCTTGCAAAAGCTGTGGGAGCTGATACATATGAGATAGCTCAGGAGGTTCCGTATACAAATGATGATTTGGACCGGAAGAAGGATTAAGGTGGTTTATTATGGATATTTCAAATATAACTGTGAACACACAAAGCAGTATATTAATTGATGTCGGGAAGAAGATTTATATAGATCCGCTTGACATAGCCGATGCTACACATGATGCTGATTATGTATTTATAACGCATGACCACTATGATCATTATTCCATGCCGGATATTCATAAGATTTTGGATGAAAAGACCATATTTATTATACCTGCACCGCTTGAAATGAACCTTCGCAGGAGTATCTTAAGGCTGCAAAAATAAAAATATGAAAGGAATATTTTGATATGAAAATTGCAGTAACTTATGAAAACGGAGAAATTTTCCAGCATTTTGGACACACGGAGCAGTTCAAACTCTATGATGTTGAAGATGGAAAAATCGTAAACGAGAAGATAGTTGATACAAACGATAGCGGTCACGGTGCTCTCGCGGGCTTCTTGAAGGGGGCAAATGTGGATTCGCTTATCTGCGGTGGAATCGGCATGGGCGCTAAGAATGCTCTTGCTGATGCAGGGATTAAGCTTTACGCGGGAGTGCAAGGTGCTGCTGATGTGGCTGTAAAGGCACTTGCGGAAGGAATGCTTGAATACGATTCCGATGCTCATTGCAATCGTCATGAGCATCATGACGGAGATTGCGGACACGACCACTGTGCCGAACATAATTGCGAAGGAAATTGATGAAAAAGGGCAGTGTCATCGTGGACATACCCTCAAATTCAGCCTACATGCTCCCGATTTTGTGGTGTGGTACGTTCAAAAATGTGATTATAACGGAAAAGCAACCACATCATTATAGAGTTTTTTGAGAGTGCTTATGAATTCCAACAAGCTTTCCCGATTGTCAGTTTTATGGGTACAGAGAACGCAGTTAAATGTATCATTGCAGTCATATGGTATCCATGCAAACTGTCCGCTATGGTCATTTAAGAATCCGGGAGCAAGACAGATTCCGCGACCTGCTGCGACATTGGTAAGAGTAGTATCATGATCCGGGCTGTTAAAATATGAAATCTTTCCGGATGATATGAGCTTTTGTTGTACAGATCGAAGTAAGGCTGGTGAACCGCCGCCGACCATGAGAGTTCTGCCGTAGATATCTTCATCAGTGATGATATTTTTCATAGCAAGTGGGTCGTCTTTGCCCGTAATCAAATATATATGGCTTTTAAACAGCTCGTGGACAGTTGTGCCTGCGAGCTGTTTTGTTAGTTCCTTTAAAGTAAAGAGGATATCTGTTTCATTTTTTAAGAAACTGTCCATACCACCTTCGTATTGAAATTTAGGTGTAATCTGCACGTGTGATTGTTTTTCTTCAAAGATACGGATGGCTTCCGGAAGGAAGTATATTGCTTGTCTTACCATGAGACTGATGGAGATATTGTCTCTATATTTGGCACTGAAATTCTGTCCCTGTTCGATAGCTCTTTTCATATCTTCGCGCATATTTGAAAGAAAGCTTACAAACTGCTGACCTGCAGGAGTAAGTGTTGCACCCTTACCATTTCTTTCAAAGATATCGAATCCTACTTCTTCCTCCAAAAGCTTAATCTGATAAGAAAAAGTTGGCTGACTTACATACATATTTTCCGAGCCTCTTGAAAAGCTCTGCGTTCTGGCAAGTTCTATACAGTAATCTATCTGCTTTGTGGTCATTATGTCTATTAAACATTTCTATTGGACATAATAACACATTTGTGAAAAAATGTAAATAACAGGTAGGTAAATAAATACTACAGTATAAGGAGGATATGAATATGGCAAAGACTTTGATAGCATTTTTTTCAAGAGCAGATGAGAACTATTTTGGTGGGGCGATGAGATATGTGAAGGTCGGTAATACCGAAATTGTGGTTGGGCTGATGAAGGAGCTGATTGAGGCGGATACCTTTAAGATTGAGATGAAGAATCCGTATTCACCGGTATATATGACTTGCATAGATGAAGCCAAGAAGGATAAGCAAAATAACGCACGTCCAGAGCTTTCAAATTATCTTGAGAGCATAGAGGATTATGATACGATAATTCTTGGATATCCAAACTATTGGGGAACAATTCCTATGGCGGTTGCAACCTTCCTTGAAAGATATGATTTTACAGGTAAGACAATTTTGCCTTTATGCACCAACGAAGGAAGCGGTATGGGTTCCAGTGAAAAAGACGTAAAAAAAATTGCCAAGGGCGCGGATTTAAGGAGAGGTCTTTCCGTAACCGGAAGTATGGCAGCAGAGTCCAAGAACGCAGTAGAACAGTGGTTTAAGTCAAACGATATAATGTAAAATAATTTGTGTAAAGACAGCAGATGAATGGAGGATATAAAAGATGGATTATAAAGCAGGATATGTATATGAATTGATGGAAAACGGTGGACCTACGGATGTAAGAGAACCGTATTTTAAAGAAGCAGTAGACGAGATGATGAGAGCGAGGACACTTTGTGCCAAGGCAAATGCCTGTATGCCGGATGATCCTGCTTATGTGTCTTATCTGGAGGAGCTTTTTGGCAGAAAATTAGATGATGTAAGGATACTTACACCCTTTATCTGCGATTTCGGAAACAGAGTTAAATTTGGTAAGGGCGTTTTTATAAATCATTCGGCAATACTTTCGGCATCCGGTGGAATTGAATTTGAGGATGGATCCATGGCCGCACCGGGACTTAGGATCGCTACAATCAATCATGATATGAACGCACGACATACCATATATACATACGGAAAGGTAACAGTCAAGAAAAATGCATGGATAGGAATGAATGTAACGTTATGCCCGGGAGTGACCATCGGAAAGTATGCAGTTGTTGCTGCAGGTGCTGTAGTTACAAAGGATGTGCCGGATTATGCTGTAGTCGGCGGGGTACCTGCCAAGGTAATCAGGTATCTAGTATGCAGTTGTTGCTGCAGGTGCTGTAGTTACAAAGGATGTGCCGGATTATGCTGTAGTCGGCGGGGTACCTGCCAAGGTAATCAGGTATCTTGATCTTAAGGAACAGAAAGAATGAGTGACGAAGAAGAAATCAAAGAATTATATAGACGATACTGGCAATATATGATATATAAGAATGTGTATGGGCTTAGTAGACTTCAGTCAGATAGTTATGGTTAATATGTTAGTAAATCAGGGAGGGTATGATAATGGCTCAAAACGTAATGATAACAGGCACCGGAAAATCTGTCGGACTTGGATTCAACCTTGTACTTACATATCTTGAGGCCGGAGATACCGTAGTTGCCACAGTCAGAAAGCAGTGTGATGAACTTGATACATTGATAAATAACGCTGTATCTGTTTCACCGGATTGTGATAAGGGATTCTTTGATGCAAATCTTGACTATATTGCAAAAACTGTTGATATTACGGCTGTTGGTGCTATGCGCGTAATAAAAGCATTTTATCCGTTCCTTAAAAAAAGTGACAGAGTTGCACTTGTTATGAATATTTCTTCTGAAGCAGGAAGTATATCAAAATGCTTTAGAACAAATATGATAGATTATGGTATGGCAAAAGCTGCACTCAACATGGCTACCATGAATCTTGTCAATACATTCAAGGATGATAAGGGTATTAATTTCTTTTGTGTTCATCCGGGATGGATTAGAACAGATGGAAGAGAGGATAATCCGGCACCATTATCATCATACGAAGCAGCAGTAATTTTGAGAGAGCTTTTTGAAAAGAAAAGGAATGATTTTGAGGGACATAGATTTATAACAAATTATGATGAGGATTATCCGTTTTAACATAATAGAAGGCTTAAGTAAATCGACAGTATCATATTCCTTTACGAGAGGAGTTTGATGAGCATGATTGCAATGGAACAAAATACATAGTGTTACTTGACGATGGCTATCCTGTTGCAACCTGTAGATTTTATCAGATAAGTGAAGATAGTGTGATTCTGGGTAGGCTTGTGGTGTTGCCGGAGTATAGAGTTTTCTGAAAAGATTATTTATGCTTGTTTTTCAGAAAATTCCATACCGAATCGGCATTGCTTGTAGGTGCGGACAAAATGTATAGTTGAAGATTTATCTTTTCTCCGTTTACATCAAAGATATTTTTTCCATCGGCATATTTGTAAACTGTCCAAGGATAATCCGTTATCCAACCATTTCCATCATAATAAATCGGTTTTGAATCCTTTGTAGCACAGTATGCGGCGAAATATACAGTATATGCTTTATGTATATTGGTATTTTTATAACTATCATAATGACCAAGACCTATAACGAAAACATAAGGCTTGTCATCGGCTGTTTCAAATACGTGCTTGGAAAAATCCTTATTAATTAATCCGATATCCTTTCCTGAACCGGTAACTGTAAAATCACTACCATTTATAGCACAGGTATCAGTGCCGCTTCATTTGGCATAGTTAGATGAAAGCTCAGCCTGAGCTGCTGTAAGACAGTTCTTTGCATTTAACATATCTTTTTTTTCACGAGCCTTGTCTATATATCCAAGTAAAGCAGGAACCAAAATAGCAGCAAGTATTGCTAGTATAACTATGACAACTATCAGTTCAACCAATGTGAAACCATTGTTTCTATTTTTAAAATTCTTTTTCATAATCAACACCTCTAATATTGAATAATAAAAGCTTTATAATAATTTTTCTATGATAAATAAAGGGAGCATATTAATAAATAGCTAAAAATTATTTTTTTATTATATATTTATTATCATCGACATATTTCAATGTTTTGGCAAGTTTTTTTAAAAAATAGAATAAAAAGATTTGTGCTGTATGTTAATATTTGATTCGCATATGTACTTTATTTGAAAATAAATTGAAATCTAAAAAACTAAATGATATTATAAAATGGCAGATAATGCTTGTTTTTAATCTGACAGATTAAACGTTTAATATAAATGTTGGAGGAGCTTGATTTATGAATCCTATGGATATGATGCAAATCGCAGGAAGGATAAATATATTTAAACAACAGCATCCGAAGTTTGGCATGTTTTTAAGTAAGATTTCAGGAGATGGAATAAAAGAAGGAGATGTGCTTGAAATAAAATATAAATCGGTTGAGGGTAAAGAAATTGTATCAAATATCAAATTAACTAATGATGATATAGAGTCGTTTGATATGTTAAAGGAGTTAAGGAGATAAAAACTTAATAATACACAGGAGGAGTTAAAGATGGAAAGAGTAGTAAAGTTTTTAAAGGATGCAGGAACGTACTATCTTGCGACAGTTGATGGCAACCAGCCAAGAGTAAGACCTTTTGGTACAGCGCATATTTTTGAGGGCAAGCTTTATATTCAGACAGGCAAGTCTAAAAATGTTTCAAAGCAGCTTCATGCTAATCCGAAGGCTGAAATATGTGCCTTTAAGGATGGAGAGTGGCTTCGGGTCGCAGGTGAGCTTGTAGAGGATGACAGGAGAGAAGCAAGAGTATCTATGCTTGAGGCGTATCCTTCGCTTCAGAGTATGTATTCGGCGGATGATGGAAATACAGAGGTGTTTTATTTTAAGGATGCAACTGCCACATTCAGCTCATTTACCAAGGAGCCGGAGACAGTAAAATTTTAGTTTTATGATAGAGTAAGATAACAAACTAATGGAAAAAGGAGTGATAGTTATGGGAAAAAATCCGTATGCAGGAACTAAGACAGAAAAGAATCTTTGGGAGGCATTTGCAGGTGAATCACAGGCAAGAAATAAATATACATATTTCGCTTCAGTTGCCAAGAAAGCAGGTTATGAACAGATTGCAGCCTTATTTTTAAAGACTGCCGAAAATGAGAAGGAGCATGCAAAGCTATGGTTCAAGGCACTTGGCGAGCTTGGAGATACCGCAGATAATCTTCTTCAGGCAGCAGAGGGTGAAAATCATGAGTGGACGGATATGTATGAAAGAATGGCTAAGGAAGCTGAGGAAGAAGGTTTCTTGGAGCTTGTAGAGAAGTTTAGAGGTGTAGCTGCTATCGAAAAGATGCATGAGGAAAGATATCGTGCTCTTCTTAAGAATGTTGAAGCTATGGAAGTATTTAAGAAAAGTGGCATAACAATGTGGGAGTGTCGCAACTGTGGTCATGTTGTTGTTGGACTTGAGGCACCTGACGTGTGTCCGGTATGTAACCATCCGCAGTCCTTCTTTGAAGTACGTCAGGAAAATTATTAATAATTAACGGAGGTGTTTTTATGAAGTTTTTTGTATGTGAAGAATGTGGTAATTTTGTTGAAATGATTAAGGAATCCGGAGCACCTATGATATGCTGCGGTGAGAAAATGAAAGAGCTTATTCCGGGTACCTCAGATGGTGCAGTTGAGAAGCACGTACCTGTGGTTACGGTAGATGGTAACAAAGTTACTGTTATGGTCGGCTCAGCAGAGCATCCTATGATGGAGGCACATTATATCGAATGGATTGCTGTAGAGACTGTAAAGGGTGCACAGAGAAAAGTTTTGAAGCCGGGTGAAAAGCCTTGTGCAGAATTTTTACTGACAGATGATGATTCTGTTGTAGAAGTATATGCGTATTGTAATCTTCATGGGCTTTGGAAGGCATAAGAATGAAATTTGAAAGATAACAAGGAATCAAACAAATCATGATATGTAAGGAGACCAAATTGAAGAAACAAATACCAAGTGATGAGGAATTAAAGAAATACAGTCATAAGAAGATGACTCTGCCTTTGATGGAACATGCTCCTGAAGATATTAAGGAACCCGTGTGGAAGCTTGTTAAAAGATTATCGACTTATGCCCGTGTACCGGGGTCTGTGTCAGATTTCAAAAAGATGGCAGTGTTTGCCAAAGATGATGCAGTCGTCGATGTTGTTCTGGATACACTAAAGGATATGAAATATCCCTTTAAAAATACGGATTTCATACCGGATACAGCAGGCTATTATTATCTGGTTGCACTGATTTCACAAAGCATGCATAGAAGAGATGAGACAATCGGGCTGTTTAATGAGCTTGTTGATTATGCAATCGCTACCAGATCAGACAGTGCACTGCCGCTTGCGAGAAATATGGATATTTTGTCCAAAGAATATCCGGACCTGACTGATATATTTGAGAAAGCAAAGATTATCTATAGAATTGATGCGATAGATGGCGTTAAGGAATGGGTACGTATAAATATCGACAAAATATATCGTGATTATATTAGTGCTAAAAAAGTTGAAGCAGAATATATAAATGTAAAAAAGCCTCAGGATGACAAGGTTTTTGTTGAAGTGGACGAAAAAGAGTTTGTCGTCAGAATAGTGGAAAAAGGAAAAGACATTTTCACAAAAAAATTCAAACATTACAGCTATTTCACGGTTGTGTATGCGGTAGTAAGGGATGTTTTGCTGAGAAAACACATGGAAGAAATGCATATCGCTGACTCTAAGGATACAGGAGTCGTCGAAGCCATGAGGAGTGACCTTCAGAAATTATATGGGGAGAGTGCAATTTCGGTATACAATAAGGAGCTTACATATATTATGGATGGACATGAAACATATGATAGTACCGGTTTACCTCAGGACGTCAGAGACTATCTGGAAGAAATATATAATGATGAAGACCTTAAGGATGCATTTTATGATTGTGATATTGAAATCTATGATGAGGCATGGGTTAAGGAGCTGGAGGAGGATACATCATGGTTTAATGATATGATGGGACCCGGTGAAAGCAGTTATACGAATATTAAGCCATTTGCCAGAGAAGGAGCAGGTGGACTGTGGGTGGTTCTTAATGATGAGCTTATTGGATATATCGGTACTGAAGGAGAATGCGGAATCATAGCCCGAAATATTAATGAGTTTATGAATATCGTAGCGGTATATAGAGGATATATAGATGATTTATGCGATGTTGATATATTAGAATCCGAGGAAGCATTTTTGAAAGAATTTGAAGAAGAACGTGATTCGGATTACAACAAGGAGTTTAACAGCTTCATAAGAAAGCATCATTTTACTAAAAATTTAAAGAAAATTTATGAGTATGTGATAAAAGGAGTCACGACAAAACCATTCTTTATGGTCGCTGCTACTGATGATGAATATGTGGACTCCCGTTCACTATTTGAGATTGATGACGGACAGGAGATGCTGGAATCACTTATAAAGTTGCTTAAGTAAGAGGGACAGAGTTGGAAAAGCCACAGGGACGGTTTTTGTGGCTTGACTAGTGGCTTGATTGGCCGGAAGAACTGTCCCTGGGAGCCGGAACACCAGTGCCTGATTATAATAAGGGGAGACGAGGTTAAATATGTTGGTCCATCAGAAGGCAATACTCCATGGGACGATGAGGAGGAATATTACTGTATCTGGAATGATAAGGACGAATACCGATGGTTAAAATGATGTGAAAGTTAGACATCTATGTATTACGGAAAATCAAGAGAGCAAGAGTAATCACAGAAGAACGTGTAAAAATATATTTCGGTTTTATAGACGATGACAAATCGAAAGTTAATGTTACAACGAGGTGGCAAATCAGCATGAAGAAAATCGTAAGAATTACAATTAAGGGCTCATCGGGATATTGTTCCTCGGATGATGCATTCAATGATAAGGTTACCATTGAGTAAAATTCCATCTCATATGACTATATTCCCCTGTTTGCATCAGAACATAACCAGCCAAAGAAATGGTCATATAAATCGAAAAATCCTTTTTTCAAAACTGTATTTGAAAATTGGCCGGATGAAGATTCCATGATGAAGCTTGCGATAGAAAATAATCATCAAGAGATTGTGGCAGAATTATAAATGCCACAATCTTTTTATTTAGAAGCAGGCTAAAAATGGGAAGACGTTGAAATAAGTAATTTTTTTTAAAAAAAGTTACTTTAGAAACTAATAAAAATATATTGACCATTGTTTTGAATCTTTAGTATATTTATGATAAATATCAAATAAGAAACGGGAGTTGTTAATTTAGGTGATTGGAAAGGAGAAGCCTATGTCAAATTATTTTGGAAAAGAGGTACCTAAGCTTGGGTTTGGACTGATGAGGTTACCGAAGAAAGGGCCGGGAACGGATATTGAGCAAGTAAAGAAGATGGTGGATATGTTTATGGATGCAGGCTTTACATATTTTGATACTGCATTCGTTTATCAGGGTTCAGAGGAAGCTACAAGGAAAGCACTGGTGGAGCGTTATCCCAGAGAGTCCTATACACTTGCGACCAAGATTAATGCGTTTATGTTTGCTCCGACAGAGGAGGCTGCAAAAAAACAGTTTTATACGAGTTTGGAGCGTACAGGCGCAGGCTATTTTGATTACTATCTGCTTCATGCCTTTATGGAAAATAACTATAGAAAGTATGACACTTTTCATTTGTGGGACTTTGTAAAGGAGCAGAAGGCTAAGGGTTTGATTAAGTATTTTGGCTTTTCCTTTCATGCGGGTCCAAAGCTGCTTGACCAGATTTTGACAGAGCATCCGGAGGTCGATTTTGTACAGCTTCAGATTAACTATGAGGATTGGGAAAATCCGTCCGTTACATCAAGAGCAAACTATGAGGTGGCAAGAAAGCATGGAAAGTCCATTACAGTTATGGAACCTGTAAAGGGTGGTACTCTGGCGAATCCGCCTGAAGCAGTAAAGAATCTTTTCAAGGCATATCATCCGGATATGTCTTATGCCTCTTGGGCAATCAGATTTGTAGCATCCTTGGATGGCATTATCACTGTGCTTTCGGGTATGTCCAACATCGAGCAGATGGAGGATAATCTCTCATATATGAAGGATTTTAAACCGTTAAACGAGGAAGAACAGAAGATTATACAGGAAGCACAGCGGATTCTTGGACATTCCTCTACAATTCCCTGTACAGCCTGCCATTATTGTGTAGAGGGCTGCCCAAAGCAGATACGTATTCCTGAGATTTTTTCAGCTATGAATAAGCAGCTTGGAAACGGACAAAAAGAGGAGGCTTTGAAAGCATACAAAGAAGTTACAGGAGAAGGACATAAAGCTTCGGATTGTATCAAATGTCGTCAATGTGAAAAAGCCTGTCCGCAACATTTACCGATTACTGATTATCTGTTGACCGGAGTGGATATGTTAGAAGAATGACGCCGCTATTTATGGGTTGAATATGGTAAGAAAATACCGTTAGAGGATGTGATTGATATGACAAACAAGATTGTCCTCGGAGGTGTAAAAGGATTTTTTAATTAATAGAGTAAAAAGAAGAATATAACGATGAATTTTAAAAAGGAATAATGCTACACTCCAAGTAATGCTCCGCCTATAATACATATTGCTCCGATAATTTGTATAAAGCTCATTTTTTCACCAAGCAACAGAGCAGCAAAAATTACGGCGGATAAAGGTTCAAGATATCCGCAAATAGCGACAGTCTGAACCGAAAGCTTTGATAGAGACGAAAAATAAAGATAGCATCCGATTCCTGTGTTTACTAATCCAAGCAACAAAATCCAAAACCAAGACTTTGTTGGAATACTGATAATAAATGATTGTTTTATTCCAACAAATATAGCAACCGTAATAAAGCTAACTATTAGCTGGATTAAAGCATTTTCCATTCGTGTAATACTTTTAGACTGTTTATTTAATGTGACCATATAGAGAAATCGGCATAGCAATGAAAAGTAAAAGCACCACATCTTCTGCCGTAAAAAAATTTATAGAATATTTACAATATCGTAATGATAAATGATGAACCGGATGAAATTCTCGGTGTTTGCAAAACAGATCTAATAGAGCATTATGATGGCATAGGTATGCTACCATTTTGGATTATATTTTTGTCAACTGTTGGTTGCAATGCCTATAAATAAAGGAAAAATTTTTTGACATACGAGTTAGGCTGTGCTAACATGATTAAAAGCCTTTTTTAAACAGGAGATGTAAATATGATAAAGTTATTTCTCATTATTGCGGCTTTCGGTCATATTATATGTGGCATAACGGACTGTATGATGGCATACACAAAAAATGGAAGATTTGATTTTGAAGACATAAAGGACAGCAGGAGGATGAATCACATATTTTCCGTAATGCCGCTTAGACAGCTTGAGATTTCCATGATGGCAGGCATTGTTGCGTTATTTTTGGCATCAATTGGATATATCGGACTTGCTGACTGGATGATAGAGTATTCATTTACAGCTTCACTGATTATGAAGATATCAGGATTATTTTTCATATCACTTATTACGGCACACCATGTCTTATGCGGTGCAGTAGAGTGGTTTTATGTTAAATTCGGCATAACAAAAGAAGCTCTGTCTAATGTGGTTGAGTTTTTCAAGAAAACAGGATTTGCAGCCGTAGCATATGTGGGACTTTTGATATATGTGGTTACTTTGTTTGTTGTAGTGGTTACGGGAAAAACAAAGCTTCCTTGTTGGGCGTGTATATTTAATACACTTTTGGCGTTTTTAATCTTAGCCCCTACGAAGCTTCCTGCAAAGGGAAATATAGCGAACGCATTTATGTTTCTGGGACTTTCGTTTCTGATATGAGATTGTTTTGATACATTAGAATATGGAGGATTAAAAAATGCTATTGACAATATTTCTTGCAATTATATTTTGCGTATCAATAACACTTATGCTTATTTCGGCTGTGGTGTTTATCAAGGATAAGAAGTTGTTTTCATCTGCGCCTAAGGAAGCGCTGGAGCTTGTCAAAGACAGAAAACAAGAAGAATTTTATGGTGCTCGTAAAATCGGATGGACTTTAATGATAATGAGTATGGTAATGATTGCGGGTGTCGGTGTAGTTTCTATATGGGATGGCTTTAGAAGTGATTTTACATTCTGACAGTTTTTCTTTAGATTTGTTATGATTTTTACAATATATAAGATTTACGATATGATATTTTTTGATTACTTTCTGCTTTGTAAATTTCATTTTTTTCAGACCTTCATTCCGGAGGTTACATCGGTTTATACAAATAGAAAATATGGCTATAATATCAAAAGTCAGTTATTAAAGCTCCTTGTCATATTTCCGGCGGCATCAGCTCTTGCTGCGTGGGTGTGTACATTGTTTTAGAAAAACGACAAAATGATAGATTGTGTAAGAAATTGCGGTGATAAATTTCATATGTATGACCTTATAAGAGATGCAGGTGAAAAGAAAAATATATCGGGTGTACCTGAAACTATGATTCAAACACTTTATGCAAGAGCGAAGGAATCAAAAAAGAAAAATCATTTTATCTATGATGAGCAGGCTATAGACATAGTATCAAGGCTTGACTATGATTTTTCAAAGGCTGATAAAGATATGAAAATGAGCTCTGGTGTAATTGCAAGAACCATAATGCTGGATAAGATGGTTAAAGAATATATATCAAAGCATCCGGAGGCTACTGTTATAAATATAGCCTGTGGTATGGATACAAGAGTTTACAGAGTGGACAATGCGAAGATAAGATGGTACAACATAGATTTGCCCGAGACTATAAATATAAGAAAGAGATTTTTGGATGAAGAAGGCAGGATAAAAATGATAGCCTGTTCTGCGATGGACGAAAAGTGGGCGGATGAGATAGGAACAGTAGAAGGTGACATACTGGTTGTAATCGAGGGACTTACGATGTATCTGTCGGAGTCTGATGTGAAGAAGATTCTTGATATTATTTCGGGACATTTCAGCAGTAATAATGTGACACTGTTTATAGAGTTTATGTCTCCGTTTGTTGTTAAGAGAATAAAGGAAAAGTCGATAGACCAAAGCGGTGCCAAGTTTACATGGGGTGTCGCATCCGGAAAGGAGATAGCAGCTCTTTCGGAGAAAATAAGCTTTGTGGAGGATAGAAGTCTTGTAGAAGGAATGGAAGTAATGTATCCTGTATATAAGGTGATTGGCAAGATTAAGCCGGTAAGAAATATATCAAATAAAATTACCGTGCTCAAAAATTAGAATAATTATATTAATTTTACCTATGCGAAAACTTCGGATTTGAGATTGATTAATAATCCGAAGTATACTTTTGTATAAAATATTATACAAATAATGAATAATATGATAAAATGTAAAAAATTGTTAGAAAAATTAATGGGAGAGTAGTATAACATTGTATGTTATTCAGGTAAATAATATTTTATATAACTAAGGAGAGAATAAAATGAATATGAAAAAAATTGGTAGAGAGATGAGTCTTTTAATGGGAGTTACACTTAGCTTCTTTTTATCGCTTACAGGACTTCTTGTTGCAGGTAAGTTTAGTGTGGTCGGCTGGCTTATAAGCTTTGTACTCAGTACGATAATAAGCTTGATTATAGGCTTTTTAATTCCTATGAAAAAGGTTACGGATGGCGTAAATAACAAGCTTGGTTTAGAGCCGGGCAAGCTTTCTACAAGATGTATGGAGAGCCTTATATCTGATTTGGTATATACGCCTATTATTACATTTGCCATGGTATTTATGGCTTATAAGAAAGCTACTGCACATGGTGCAAAGATTCCTTTTATGGGAATGTTTGGTAAATCACTTGCTTTAAGTATGATTGTTGGATTTGTGCTTATATTTATATTTATGCCGTTATATATGAAACTTGTATTTAAAAAGAATGGTATAGGCGGTCCGGGTAAAAAACCGGAGGAATAAGTCTTTTACAGTGATTGTAAAGACTTAATAAAGGAGTTTTTTTAAAATGGGAATAAATAAAACAGTAAAAGGATTTTTTATTTTTTTTACAGCTTGCATTATGTCCTTTTCCCTGATGGGCTGTGGAAAAGATGAGGATAAAAAATCTATTAAAACTAAGGATGATAATAAAACCACCTCAAGTACTGAGGATAAAACCGAAAAGGATGAGTCGGAAACTGAGGAGATTATGACAGAAGATACAACAGAAGATACGACAATTAAAATAGATAAGGTATGTAAAAAATTGGATAAGAAAAATATACGTGAAGCTTCATAATTGGAGGATAAAGTATGAATATAAACGAAAGAGCAGACAAAGCTGTACAATTAAAGTCAGGAGGAGGATATAACTGTTCACAGGCTGTTACGGCGGCTCTCGCTGACCAGACCACACTTTCAGATGAGCAGTTAAAGCAGCTTACGGCAGGCTTTTGTGCAGGCATGGGTAATCTTGAAGCAACCTGCGGGGCACTTATCGGAGCCGGTATGGTGGCAGGTATGAAGACTGAGGGTAAGGGAACCCTTATGAAAACGCGTCAGATACAGGAAAGCTTTCGTGGAAAATGTGGTGCCATACAGTGTAAGGCGCTTAAGACTATGGTGGATGGAAAACCACTTTGTCCATGTGAGGAGTGTGTCAGAAATGCAGTTATGGTATATGGTGAAGTAATGGGGCTTGAGTAGAGTAAATCAGTAAATGACAGTGATGATTATCAGCTAAAAATGCGTTTATAATTATCACTGTTTTTGTATTTAAGCGGAGTCAAACCGGTATATTTTTTAAAGACGGAAGAAAATGCACTTTGTGATGAAAAACCAAGTGACAATGCGATTTCTGATATGGAGTAATCGGAATTATTAAGCATATTTATAGCAGTATTAATTTTTGCTTTTGAAATATATTTTTTTACTGTTATTCCTGTCTCTTTTGCAAATAGTTTGGAAAAGTAGCTGGGGTTAAGTGCAACATGTTTTGCAAGTGTTTCCATTGTAAGAGGTTCGTGCAGATGGTCATATATATAGTCAATAGCTTGTGAGACGTGTCTTGATATGGTATTGGTTTTCTTAAGGCTGTTCATACGGGAAGCATAATCAAGTTGAAGTTCACCTATAAGGTTTATGACTTCTTCCGGAGTTTTGGCTTTGTCGGCTTTTCTGATATATATATCGCTTAAGGTATAGGATTCATCGTGGGGAAGTCCCGCATCTACGCAGACTCTTGCTATGATTCCTGCCGAAACTACCAGATGGTATATGTTATTTCTTAAAGGATTATCGGAAAGAACACCTTTTCCTTTATAATAATTCTTTTTTATCTCATCGAAGTTTTCCTTTACTTTTTTTACATCACCGTTTTTTATATCATCATATCTGGAAAACTCGCTTTTTAAGTCGGTTCGGATGAATTCTTCTTCTCTTTGAAGGTACATACGATAATTTAATTCTTTATTTGTATTCATAGGCTTACCCCGTTTAAATATAAAACTGATATCACTAAATGCTTCAAAAACGATTCCCCAAATTTTACAGGTAAATGTTTTTTTACTGATTATTCATATTACACCATAAAATTATAAAAAAAACAATATTTCTGTAATATTTTATAAAAAAATTTATATATAATTCGACTAACAGTTGGGAAAGATTATTTTTATATTGGGATGATGATTATGGATGGAGTAAATGATTTTACAAAAGGTAACATAAGAAAACTTATTCTGGGCTTTTTCTTTCCGATGCTTATGACAAATATGCTTCAACAGCTTTATTCATTTGTTGATACGGCAATAGTAGGAAAGGGTCTGGGAGATAATGCACTTGCATCTGTCGGAAATATGAGTTCATTAAGCTTTTTGGTAATCGGTTTTTCAATAGGACTTGCAAACGGTTTTTCTGTTTTGATTGCTCAAAGCTTTGGTGAAAAAAACTTTGATAAATTAAGACATAATCTTGCGGCAGCTATCAAGCTTGCAGCGATTATAACCGTTGTGCTTACGGTATCAAGTCTTATGCTGTTAAAAGAAGCGCTTGCATGGATGAATACCGACAAACAATTATTGAAAGATAGCCTTTTATATGGTTATATTATATTTGGAGGGCTTGTAGCATCCATAGCCTATAATATGAGTGCCTGTGTGTTAAGAGCATTCGGTGACAGCAAAACACCGTTAAAGGCGATAATTGCTTCTTCCGTACTTAATATAGTACTTGATATTTTCTTTATATTTGTACTTAAAACAGGTGTTGAGGGAGCAGCGATAGCAACGGTATTTTCACAGATTATTTCAGCATCAATATGTATAATAAAGATAAGAACCATAGAATTTGCAAAGTTAAGCAAGGAAGATTACAGTAATTCATTCTCGGTTTACTATACACTTTTAAAAAACGGAATTCCGATGGCATTTATGAATTCCATAACTGCAATCGGATGTATGGTAGTACAGTCAAATGTAAACAGTCTTGGCGTTGATTATACTGCAGCATACTCGGCATGCAGCAAATATCTTAACCTGTTTATGCAACCCGCATGTACGGCAGGATATACGATGTCAGCATTTACGGGACAAAACAGCGGTGCCGGTCGTTTTGACAGAGTTAAGTCGGGACTGAATGTATGCCTTTCCATAGCTTTTATATCATATATATTACTTGGTTCATGTATGGTATTCGGAAGCAGATTTTTGGCCGGAATATTCCTTACAGGTGAAAGACCTATACAGCTTGCCGCAATGTTTTTACCGATATGCGGCTTTGCAATAGTAGCAGTTGATTGTCTGTTTGTAATAAGAAGCGGTGTTCAGGGTATGGGATATCCTTTTATACCGATGCTTTCGGGAATTGTTGAAATGGTAATCAGGGTAGCGGTTATCGTTTTACTTGTCGGACGTATAGGCTTTGTCGCGACTGCAATCGCTGAAGTAGGTGCCTGGACCGGAGCACTGGTGCTTAATTCGGTTGCGTTTGTCAGAATATTATCATCAAAGCTTAAAGAAAAAAGATATATTACAGGTTATGAATGCAGAAAAAGAAGTATTCTTGGTAAAAGAGTAATCTAAAATAATAAGATAGTGTCAAGTGACGTATGAAAAAACGAGACAAATAAAAAAGGCACTTTTGAACCTTGAAAATTGTAGATGTTTTATGTTGTGATTGACTTAC
>CACWQH010000052.1 GCA_902762955.1 uncultured Lachnospiraceae bacterium | reverse complement strand
TGTACGAAGCCGGCTATAAGCAAGGTGCTAAGCATAGCCGTTTGAAACCTGTGAGCACTTAGCAAATAAATGTCTATTCTTCTTGCGAAGCAAGAAAAATAAGGATACCAGGTGATACTTGCATTTATGCAAAAGTATCACCTGGTATCCTTATTTTATACTTGGTTTGCTTTAGAATAATATACATTTATGAGCTTAGTACTCCTACTGGTTTCAAAGAGTGCGAACGTGCTATGCGTGTACCTTTGCTTATAGCCGGCTTCGTGCATACCATGCTCTATACTCGACCCCCTTGCCCGATAAACCGGAATTTAAGCTATATTCCACTGGCTGTTATAAAGGTCTGCGTAAAAGCCATTTGCCGCAAGAAGCTCGGTGTGGGTTCCGCTTTCTACGATATCACCGTCCTTCATGACGAGGATACAGTCTGCATCTCTTATAGTAGATAAGCGGTGTGCGATTACGAAGCTGGTTCTGCCTTTGGTAAGGTTATGCATACCTCTTTGAATTCTTGCCTCGGTTCTTGTATCTACGCTTGAAGTTGCTTCATCAAGGATTAGGATAGGACTGTTGGCAAGCACAGCTCTTGCTATGGTAAGGAGCTGCCTCTGTCCCTGCGATACATTGGTTGCATCCTCGTTTAGCTCGAAGTTGTAGCCGTCCGGAAGTGTGGATATGAAGTGGTGTGCATGTGCTGTTTTTGCAGCTGCGATTACCTCCTCATCTGTTGCATCCTGACGACCGAATCTGATATTTTCCATAATTGAACCCTTAAAGAGCCAGGTGTCCTGAAGTACCATTCCAAATGCCAAGCGGAGCTCACGTCTGTTAAAGTCTTTTACATTGTGTCCGTCTACTTTAATTGCTCCGCCATTTACATCATAAAAACGCATCAAAAGCTTGACCATGGTGGTCTTGCCTGCGCCGGTAGGTCCAACTATTGCGATAGTCTGACCAGGCTTAACTTCACTTGAGAAGTCATGGATTATTATCTTCTCTGGGTCGTAGCCAAACTGTACATGGTCAAAGGTCACCTCACCCTTAACCTCATCGAGTCTTATAGGGTTATCGATTATCTGAACCTCTTCCTCCTCATTTAAGAATTCAAACACTCTTTCAGCGGCTGCAGCCATAGACTGCATCTGGTTCATAACCTGTGCCATCTGGGTAATCGGCTGGGTAAACTGTTTAACATACTGGATAAATGCCTGTATGTCTCCGATTGTAATAACACCCTTTATGGCAAGCATACCACCGGATATTGCAACTCCGGCATAGCCTAAGTTTCCAACAAAGGTCATAATCGGCATCATAAGTCCCGAATAAAACTGTGACTTAACTGCGGAGGTATAAAGTACATTGTTGGTTTCCTTAAACTCCTTCAAGGTTTCCTCTTCCTTATTAAAGGTCTTGATTATATTGTGACCGCCAAATACCTCTTCAACCTGACCGTTTATATGACCGAGGTAATCCTGCTGCTGTCTGAAATATTTCTGTGAATGTTTCATTATAAATCCAAGCAATGCCCCTGATACAGGAAGTATAAATATTGCGATAAGTGTCATAAGCGGTGATATGCTGAGCATCATTATAGTTATACCGACCAAGGTTGCTATTGAAGTAATCATGGTTGTGATACTCTGGTTAAGCGACATACCAAGCGTATCTACATCATTTGTAATTCTCGAAAGTACTTCACCATAGGTACGGCTTTCAAAATACTTCATCGGCATACGATTTATCTTTTCAGATATCTCTTTTCTCATACGATAACAGAGTCTCTGGGTTACCCCTGTCATAAGCCAACCCTGGGTAAATGTAAATACTCCGCTTAACACATATAAACCAAGGGTTATAAGAAGTATCTTACCGATATAGCCAAAATCAATTCCGCCTGTCTGGGAAATCTTCTTCATAAGTCCTGTGGCAAGCTCTGTAGTCGCCTTACCCATTATCTTAGGTCCCACAACTATAAATACAGTAGAAAGTGCAGCACATATCATAACGATAAGAACCTTTATTTTGTCCTTACCCATATACTTTAACATGTCGGCTACGGCACCCTTGAAGTTCTTTGCTTTCTCACCCGGTATCATACCCGGAGGACCACCCGGTCCACGTCTTCTCGCTGTAACCTTTTTAAGATCTTCTCTTGATTCACTCATTTGCCGCACCTCCTCTCGTACTTTCTATTTCTTCTTCAGATAACTGGGATTTCGCTATTTCCATATATTCCTCACAGCTGTTAAGAAGCTCCTTATGCGTACCCTTTCCTACTATCTTGCCCTCGTCAAGCACCAGTATCTGGTCCGCATTAAGTATCGTGCTTATTCGCTGTGCTACTATTATAACTGTACTGTCCTTTGATTTTTCCTCCAGTGCTTTTCTAAGCTTCGCATCCGTCTTCATATCAAGTGCCGAAAAGCTGTCGTCAAATACGTATATCTTAGGTTTCTTTGCTATGGCTCTTGCTATGGCAAGTCTTTGCTTTTGTCCGCCAGACACATTGCTTCCACCCTGTGCTATGTGACTTTCGTAAGCCTCGTCCTTTGCTTCTATAAAATCTGTAGACTGGGCAATCTCGGCTGCTTCCTTTATCTCATCATCCGTCGCATCTCTCTTACCGAATCTTAAATTGCTTGCTATAGTTCCGGAGAAAAGCACGGCCTTTTGCGGTACAAATCCGATACCGTCACGAAGCTCCTTAAGCTTGATATCTTTTATATCTGTTCCGTCTATGGTTATCCTGCCGCCTGTCACATCATAGAGTCTCGGGATGAGATTAACCATAGTTGACTTACCGCATCCGGTACTTCCTATAATCGCCGTAGTCTCCCCCGGATTGGCAGTAAAGCTTATATCATCAAGTACATCCGCATCGGCATTTGGATATTTAAAATGTACATTTTCAAAGCTTACAACCCCCTTTGCATCACTTATTGATTTAGCCGAATCCTTATCAGTGATGGTTGAATCGGTATCAATAACCTCCTTGATACGCTCCGCCGCAGCACCCGCTCTCGGAAGCATAATCGACATTACCGAAAGCATAAGGAAGCTCATAACGATCTGCATTGCGTATGTAAGAAATGCAGTCATGGTTCCTACCTGCATAATTCCCTCGTCTATCCTATGTGCTGCAGTCCAGATTATAAGTATATTTACCGCATACATGATAAGCATCATACCCGGCATCATAAAGCTCATAACCCTGTTTACAAAAAGCTGGGTTTTGGTCAGATCCTTATTGGCACCGTCAAATCTTTCCTCGCTCTCATTCTCACGACCAAATGCTCTTATAACACTTATTCCCGTAAGCAGTTCTCTTGCCACAAGATTTATCGCATCCACCTGCTTTTGCATAAGACGGAACCTTTTGTGCGTAACCGACATCAAAATTCCGACAAAGCCTACAACAACCACAACTGCAAGAGCGATAACCCAGCCCATATCAGCACCGGTCTTATAAACCTTAATTATACCGCCGACACCAAGTATCGGAGCATATAAAATCATTCTAAGCAGCAATGTACTGACAAGCTGAACCTGTTGTATGTCATTTGTATTTCTGGTAATAAGTGAAGCGGTTGAGAATTTATCCATCTCCGCATTTGAAAATGAAAGCACCTTGCCAAATACCTTCTCACGCAAATCGCGTCCGATACGTCCGCCGACTATCGCAGAAAAATATGATACAAGTATAACTGCTATCGCAATTAAAAATGCCATACCTATCATTCTAAAGCACGATGCCCACAGATAATCCTTTTGCTTTTGATCTGTGTCAATGCCCGCCTCCGCTTCTCTTTCTATAGTCCACGCCTTACCCATCGACTTTAGTGTAGAAGTACCTATGGTATCCGACATCTGTTCAAAGGTCTCTCTTGCACTGTCCTGTGCCTTGGTATCCATCATGCCTGCATCATACATAGACTTGTAGATGGTACGCATATCTATAACCTCTGTCGGAACAGCATTGCCATCCGCATCCTCAATATCCTTGGTATAAGAGGTTATATCCATCTGCATTAGCTTTCCTATATCCTCTACCGACATTTCATAAAATGCCTCTTCATTTATGCCATATGCAAGAAGCCCGTTACTTACATCCTCATTACTCCATATCTGCTGTTTAAAGGTATCCACAGCAACCGCTTCCATCTGATAATTTATAACTATCGAAAGCAGCAGGTCTTCATCGAGTTCGAAAAGTTCATCCTTGTCCTTTACTATTCTCTTATAGATATCTCCGTCTGCCTCATATGCTGCTTCAAATCGTCCTTTTTCTTCATCTGTCATAAAGAGAATTGCATAATCATACTCATCGGCAGTTATCTTTTCAGGCAGTATATGCTCAACACCTTTATTCTGTATACCCGTATCTATGATATCCGAGGTATACTGTGGCAGTGCCAGGTCACCATATGCCTGTGCCAGTAAAAGCACAAAGATAATGATTACAAATTGCCAATACCTGGCTATGTTTTTAAATATCTGTGCCATAATTAAATATTTCCTTTCCTGTCAGCTTTTCTTGTTTTTTATCCCTACCGGCTTTTTATATCTCCTCAAGCTTTGCGCGAAATGCAATTGTTCTCGGAGTTTCAATCGAATCAAATTGTATAACGTATGCTCCTTTATCCTTGTCGATATCAAGTATCACACCTTCACCAAGGTAATCATGCTTTACTCTTGTTCCAACCGATAAAAGGTCATTTCCGGAATCCTCCGACATACACCTTTCACTATATTCTACAGCCTTTTTCGTACGTGCTATAAGCTGGTCATTTGGCTTTTCGGCATACTCTATCAATTCATCCTCGATATCCAGTACAAAACGTGACGGATATCTTGGTGAACCGTCGAAATTACGTCCCTCGGCACCGGACAGATAAAGACACTTCTCGGCACGTGTCATAGCCACAAATGCAAGTCTTCGTTCCTCTTCCATACCGGGCAAATCTCTTACCTTTCTTGACGGAAATACTCCCTCATTCATACCACACAGCATAACATAAGGAAACTCCAGACCCTTTGCAGCATGAACAGTCATAAGCTTAACCTTATCAGAGGTATCCTCTGTATCACTGTTTGTAAATAATGCTACATGCGCAAGATAATGCAGCACCGTTGCCTCCTCTCCACACGTTGTCTCATAATCACAGATTGACTGCTTTAACTCCGCAAGATTATCCAACCTGTCCTGACTACCCTCCGTGCGAAGCATAGCCTCATAGCCGCTCTTATCAAGTATTTCAGATAAAAGATCAGATGTAAGTTTCTCTTCATAGCCATATGAAAGACGTTCAATCAGATTGACAAAGCTTTGCGCCTTCGTGCTTTTAAATATATCCTCATCCAGATTTTTCTTCAAGGCTTCATAAAGTATACAGCCGTTATTTTCAGCATAATCCTCAAGAAATTCCATACGCCTTATACCCATATTTCTTTTAGGTGTATTTATAACCCGTCTGAAGGCCAGATCATCCTGTGCAGTAAGCATGCGGAGATAACACAAGGCATCCTTAATCTCTGCCCTTTCAAAAAATGAAACTCCGCTGTATATATGATACGGCAGCTTTTCCTTTAACAAGGCTTCTTCTACCGGACGCGTCACATAATGAGCCCGGTAAAGAATCGTTATATCACGATAGGCTATGCCCTTTTCGTGCATCTCCTTAATCTTTTCCACCATCCAAGCCGCCTCATAATCAGCATTTTTTGCAAAGCAAAATAAAGGCTTCATGCCGTCATCCAAAACCGGCTCAAGATCTTTTTTAACACGGTATCTGTTCTTTTCGATAAGCGAATTGGCAGCCGCCAGAATCTGCGGAGTAGAACGGTAATTTTTTAAAAGCATTATCGTCTGCGCATTTGGAAAACGCTTGTCAAAGTCAAGCAGATACTTTACATTTGCACCACGCCAGGTGTATATGGTCTGATCCGGATCACCGACTATAAAAAGGTTTTTGTGATAATTGCAAAGTATCTCCATAAGCTCATACTGCAATCCGTCAATATCCTGAAACTCATCTATCATTATGTATTCAAGACGCTTCTGCCATTTCAGACGTATATCCTCATTTTTAGCAAACGTATAAAGGGTAAACTTAATCAGATCATTATAATCAAGACCAAAGCACTTCTTTTCCTGATAGAGATATCCGTAAAAAATAATATCGTCCTTATCACTTGCATTCATGTACTTCTCATGCAGCATATCAAGAGACATATCTATCATATCCATATAATAATCCGGCTTTTTAAAAAGCTTCTGTATCTCAATCATATTGCGTGCATCCGCAAAGGTCATGTCTCTTAATATAAACCCGCGTTCCTCATATATTATGCGGAGCATCGCATCTATATCACTGTTATCAAGTACAAGAAAGCTCTTCGGATACTGCACCGCATAGCTGTCTTCCTGTAAAATCGACACACAAAATCCATGGAAAGTATTTATATATCCGGTATCATTATCACCTATCAGATTATGGATACGCTGGCGCATCTCATTTGCTGCCTTATTGGTAAATGTAACGCAAAGTATATTGCCCGGCAGTATTCCCATCTCGTTTACCAAAAAAGCAAAGCGATGTGTAAGCGCTCTTGTCTTACCGGAACCGGCACCTGCTATAACCCTGATTATACCCTCTGTAGAAGTAACGGCTTTTTGCTGTTCATCATTTAATTCATATTCCATTATTTCACCGCCCAAAATCAAACTACCTACATTATATCAATTATGGGCTTAATAAACAATCTATTTAAAGTTCAATGCGTATAAAAATGGGGACGGTTATCACCGTCCCCAGATATGTCATCTTCGAAATCTCTTTATTCATATTCAAAGAGCTTAGTTATCTCAATTCCTTCTATCTTTGCATAAGTTGCCAAAAGTGCGCTTGCACTTCCCGCTGCTCCCACATAAAGTCCAAGATGCGCCTCCACATCCCAAGGCTTGAGTCTTGTCCATGCGTTGTACCAGCGATAGCCGTCTTCGTCCTTATATGCATCAGATACGGTCTTGCTTGCTGTCTTTTTAGCATATGTAAGATATTTGTCATCTATATCCGAAGCAGTAAGGAAATGATATATAACTCCGGCAGAACCACAGCACAAGCAGTCATTCCAATATCCGCTTGACCTTCTGTCAGGTACTCCTGCATTTATCAAAGCATTGCTGAGCTTCTTAAAGAAGTCAAGATATTTCTCATCCTTTGTTACCTTATAAAGCTCATTTACGGCGATACCGTCTCCGGCAGGGCCGTGACAGTAGCCAAGATAATATACATCATAAGGCTTTTTATCCGCTTCAAAGTAAAGATACGGAACTATCGCTGCATCCTCATCATATATTGCGATTTTTTCAAGGAATTTGAAGCCCTTTTTTGCCTCTTCGAGATAAAACTCATCACCTGTTGCCTCATAGTATTTTGTAAAAAGATATACCACTCCGGCAGTACCGTGTGCAAAGTTAGGAACTACTCCTCCCTTTGGAAGAGAGCCAAAGTATTCGCTTGGATCAAAGAGCTTCCAATATGTCGTCTCATTATCATAATTAACACCAAGCTTAAGTATCGAATCCAAGACCTCTTTTGCATAGCCTGTATACTTTTTATCTCCGGTTATATCAGCTATTTTCAACCAGTAAATAACCGCTCCGGCATCACCCATGAAATCATAAAAGCCTTCCCAATGAATTCCGTTTTCATCCTTTGTTCCGGAAGCATAGATATCTTCTGCTATCTTAATCGCATGGTTTTTATATCTTTCATCCTTTGTTTTGTCATATAAGGTCTTAAGAAACAGTCCCTCTCCGGCAGCACCCGAATGTACACCCGGATTTTTGCTGTACTCCTCCTTATATGAAGCCACAAGATAATCACCGGCCAAAACGGCATCCTTTAAGTAGCTCTCATCACCTGTCACATCATATAACTGCAACAGGAAAAATGCTATACCCGGAGCACCGGCATAAAGTGAACGATTATGAATAAACGACACCTCAGCCTTATCCGGTTCCTTTCCTTCAGTCGCACCTAATTTCCAGTATTTTCCTTCAGGTGTAATTACCTCATTTTTTCTTATAAAATCTGCAACTCTTATCGCTGCCTGAAGATAATCCTCGGTCTTTACAGGCTTAAATAATTCTATTTTCACATTACTCATAATCTATCACTCCATATCCTTGTTAAGTCATCCTCATCAGTTAATTCTTATGTCTAAAACTTATCTGAAGAGCATATTTTTTAATCTAATATTATTTATATAAGTTTGTAGAAAGATACTTGGTTCCGTCATCAGCCATGATGATTACAATATTCTTTCCTTCGTTTTCAGGACGCTTGGCAACCTGTGTAGCAGCGAAAAGTGCTGCAGCTGCTGACTGTCCTATAAATATTCCGTCACTTCTTACAAGCTCTTTAGCGGCAGAGTATGCATCTTCTGAAGATACATCCACTATCTCATCAATTACTGTATTAAACTTATTTACCAGAGGAATTATACTTATACCATTTATATCAATTGGGAATACTCCATCGATTGTATTTCCGGTTTTATTGTTAGCATCAAGTCTTGAGTTAACATCCGGCTGAACACCTATTATCTTAATGTTCTCATCCTTTTCCTTGAAATATTTGCTAAGACCTGATATGGTTCCGCCTGTTCCGGCAAGCAATACAACTATGTCTACCTTTCCGTCTGTATCCTCCCAGATTTCAGGACCTGTTGTCTTATAATGTGCTTCAGTATTATATTCGTTGCTGCACTGGTCGATGTAGAAATATCCGTTTTCGTCTGCATACGCCTGAACATCCGCTTCAAGAACTTCCAAGTTAAGCGCACCGGCTTCCAAATCCTTCTTTACTCTCTCACTTATATCTGTAAACCAGTACTGGTCAACTCCATAAGCCTTAAATATATCTTCTCTTTCTCTTGAAACGCCCGGCTCCAAAAATGTAACGAACTCATGTCCCTTTGCATGTCCAAATGCTGCAAGTGCAATACCCGTGTTACCACTTGTATTATCTACTATTGTCTGACCCGGCTTAAGCTTACCTGACTTTTCAGCCTCCTCAATCATATTGAGTGCTGCTCTGTCCTTAACACTTCCCGAAGGATTAAAGTACTCAAGTTTTCCAAGCAATGTAGCCTTTAACTCATGCTTCTTTTCATAATTTGAAAGCTCCACAAGTGGAGTATGTCCTACAAGCTCCGTAATACTTTTATAAATTTTTCCCATAATCGTTTTCCTCTCTTTCATAGTAGTCTGATATGTTTTCTATGATTCGCATTATAACCCCATTTTCTGATAAAGTATAATTCTTAAATACTGTCATCATCTATAGGCTGAGGCTATAACCTAAGTGTAATATAATTGAGCCGTACTACCTCGCCTTCGCTTCGCTTCGGCTCGGTGTCGGCTTTCGCCTTATAAAAAGAAAAAGACAGAAAAATTTGCGTATGCAAGCATACAATTTTTCTGTCCCTTTTCTTTTTGCACGGCTCAATTTTATCAGATGGTCCAGCCCTGTGACACAAGCTGCTGCTTGGTCATATGGCTGTATATTCCGTCCTTTTCCATAAGCTCGGCAGGTGTGCCTTCCTCTGCAACCACACCGTCCTTTAATACAACTATATGATTGGCGTTTGCTATGGTTCTCATACGGTGTGCTATGATAAGCACGGTTTTATCCTTCACAAGCTTTGACAACGCCTCCTGAATTGCGGTTTCATTCTCCGCATCTAAAGATGCGGTTGCTTCATCAAGAAGTATAATCGGTGCATCCTTAAGAAATGCTCTTGCTATGGATATACGCTGTCTTTCACCGCCCGAAAGCTCGCTTCCGTTTTCTCCTATGTAGGTGTTATATTTTTCAGGCAGTAGATTTACGAACTCCTCACAGTTTGCCATCTTCGCCGCCGCTATAACCTCCTCGTCGGTAGCATCCTTTTTACCTATCCTTATATTTTCCATAACCGTATTGTTAAAAAGGGTTACATCCTGAAAAACTATCGAGTAGTTTGACAAAAGGGTTTCCGGATCTACGGTTTTTATATCCACACCGCCAAGCTTTATGCTGCCCTCAGTCACATCCCAGAATCTTGCGGCAAGTCTTGAAATGGTGGTCTTGCCTCCTCCTGACGGTCCGATTAGGGCAGTAACCTCTCCCTGCTTTGCGACAAAGCTTACATCCTTTAACACATCCGTATCATCCGAATAGGAAAAGCCCACATGGTTAAACTCTATGTCACAGCCCTTATTATTCATCTCGGTGGTACCGGTCTGTATCTCATGAGAAAGTACCTCATCGAGTCTCTCGGTCTGAATACCTATCGATATAATTGCCGCAAAATTCTGCAGGGTTATCTGCATAGGATCATAAAGTCTTGATACCAGCATTAAAAACATAAAAAATGTCAAAAGCGAAATATCCTCATTTACAAAAAGTATACCTCCCACAAGTGCTGTGGTTCCGATGCCCATTTTAAGAATTATAGCAGCGGAATTTACATAAACAGCCATCTTAATCTCGGTAAAAAGCGCCTGCTTTTCTACGGCTCTTATCTTCTTTTCAAGACCTTCCATATAACGGTCTTCGGCATTATTTGAGCGTAAATCTCTTACTGATTCAAGGCACTCCTGTATGCCGTCCTCCATGGCAAGCTTAACGGCAGAGTTCTTTCTTACTGCATTTTTTTCAGCTCCCGAAGTGGAGATAATTATGATAAATGCAACCGGTATAACCCAAAAGCTTGCAAGCACCATCCTCCAGTCAAAGAATGCAAATAAACTTATGCCTATAAGACTTGTTGATATAACCGCACCTATAAGCTCCGGAATCCAGTGGCTGGAAGCCGTTTCAATCTGCGCACAATCACCCATTATATTGGTAGTCAAATCCGTAAGATTTTTCTTTCCGAAAAAAGAAAGAGGTAATTTTCTTAAAGTCTCCGCGATGGTGGTTCTCCTGACACCGCTTTCCTTATAGGTCGATAAAAATGTCGCATTGTACTGTATGTAATTGGTTATCACTATAAGCAAAAGAATAATTACGCTTCCAACCACGTATATCCAAATTCTTGATTTTGTCAGGTTATCCTCCAACAAATCACTAATTAAAATATATAAAACCGTCGCCGGCATCATAAGCACGATATTGGTTATCGTCACACTTATGCACGCCTTAATCATATCTATAGCACCTTCTTGGGAAAGTGCATATTTATGCTTTAATTTTTCTATCATTACTATGCACCTACCTTCCATTCTATTGATTTGGTATATTCATCAAAAAGCTTTTTGTAAAGTCCGTTTTGATTCATAAGCTCCTCGTGATTGCCTGACTCAACCAGGCTTCCCTTATCAAGCACGTATATCCTGTCAGCATTCATGACGGTACTCATCCTGTGAGCAATCATTATAAGTGTCTTATCCTTAGCAAGCTCATCAAATGCAGCCTGAACCTTTGCTTCATTGTCAGGGTCTGCAAATGCAGTCGCTTCATCAAGAATCAAAATCGGCGAATCCTTAAGCACGGCTCTTGCTATGGTTATTCTTTGCTGCTCACCACCCGAAAGGTAGGTGCCCTTTTCTCCTATCACGGTATGTATACCGTCCGACAGCTTATCGATTATGTCCATACATTGCGCCTTTTTAAGCGCCTCCAAAGCCTCTTCTTCCGAGGCTTCCGGTTTAGCCATTCTTACATTTTCCAATATAGAAGTCTTAATTAGTTTGCTGTCTTGAAATACGAAAGATACTCTATCCATAAGACTTTTCTGTGGTATCCTTTTTATATCCGTATCGCCTATCAGTATCTCTCCGTCCGTCACATCAAAAAATCTTGCAATAAGTTCTGCTATAGTGGTTTTACCCGAGCCGGATGGTCCGACAAATGCAACGTGTTCACCTTGTTTTATCTTTAACGATACATTGCTTACGGCATCTCTTGTGGCATCCTTATATCTATAGCTTATATTTCTTAATTCAATATAATTATCCTTAGGTACATTTTTGCTGTCACTTTCACTAAGCGGCTCGATAGCCATAACCGACTCAACCCTCTTCATGGCATCCACAAGAGTCATCTCCGCCTCTCCCGAGTATGCTACCTTGGTAAGCGCAACCGTGATAAGCGGGGTAACAATGATGTAGTACATTATATTTAAAATATCTACCTGTGAGGTTCCGTCCTTTGTAACCATAAATGCTGCAAAAACAATAAATGCAAAAATAGCATTTATACAAGTCATAAATCCTATCATCGGCTTGCGGAGCATCAGCGTATAGTCCGTGGTCCATTTACCGTAATTATCTATGGAAGCTTTGAAGCGCTTAAAGGAATAAACTGTCTGTCCGAAGGTTTTTACAACCGGGATTCCTCTTACGTATTCCGTTGCCTCACCGCTCATTTCAGCCAGCACATTCTGATACTCTGTCATCTTTTCCTGCATGCCATTACCCATCATGGACATCATACAGACAAAGCCGATAAGAGCAGGTATCAGACATATGATTCCTATCTTCCAATTAAATGCAAATATAAGCACCATAAGTCCGACAGGCGTTACGGCTGCCACCACTTTATCCGGCACATTGTGCGCTATAAAGGTCTCGGTTGCAGCGGTGGAATCATTGACTATACGACGTATCTTACCTGTTCCTTCTTCATCAAACACACCTAAAGGAAGTGTAATAATTCTCCTCATCAGCCTGCTTCTCATATTTGCCTGAACGCGAAAGGCGGCTATATGAGTACAAAACAATGCCGCAATATAAACAAACAAAGAGAGCACAGTTAATATTACAGCCTGCCATGCATAAGCCTTAATCTTCAAAAGCTCCTCTCCGTTTACTGCAGTTTTTATAATCCTCCACAAATCATAAAACGGAATTAATGATAAGACAGCACTTACCGCAGCGATTAGTTTACCAAGTGTGATAAGATTTTTATAGCTGCCTGCGTAATCGTTAATCAGCTTCATGTGGTTGAATTTTTCGGTCTTTTCATTTTCCAATTTGAATCCTCCTTATATATTTTTAATTAATAATTGAATTAAGTTAGGTTAGTTAAATCTAACTGCAATTAGGCATTCTACCACATCTGTAAAAAAAACACAATAATTAACCCCCTTATCGGTTTCGATCCGATAAGGGGGCTAATTTAGATAACAATAGAAATCCCATATAACATTTTAATTTTTTTATTACAACTATATTATTCTGCTCATATTTAAACTCTCCGCAGCGGAGAAATCAGGAGTTGCACCCGATTACTAATATCTCGTAAGCACGCATCTTCGATACTCACATATCTGCTTCGCAGATGGCTTGATCGATAACTCGCCGCGAAAACTCAAATGCCGACTACCTCGGTGCTTGGTTTTCGCTTATACTCGCTATTATACCAACTACTTCATCAATCGTCTTCTAAGTGTAAGATAAAGTCCTGCCAAAGCCGAATCTATCATAAGCATAACTATTACACCTATGTTAATCTTATCTCTCAATCTTTTTTGTCATACGCCCCACGATACAGCTCTTTTTGCAGAAGCATATTCCGTAGGACTTCACTCCCATATAGCCGTCTTCCAAGATTCCTTCCTCATACCTTTTTTCTTCTATCTGCTTGTATGCTTCCCTAAGTCCGTCCTGCATCTCGTTAAACTTCTTTCTCGTCTTAATCTCAAAGATGATTGCAGGATATTTTGGTCGATTAGGATATAATACTATATCCGGGCGTCTGTCTCCTTCCTCCCTGTTTGACTGTGGTGCATAATTAGGCACACCATAAAGAAGGGATAGGAAAAATCCATGATAAAATGATTCGCTGCTGTCAAAGACACTGATACTTTTTTCAAGCAGGCCGGTCACGTAATTTTCTATCGCCTCGGTATCTCCATCAAGCACCGCCTTATGAAGTACACTCCTGTCCTCATTTTTTACCTGCCTGTCAAACCAGCCTCTAATCTGACTTTCATATATACTTGCTATTTCAGCATTTGGTATCTTCATTGTAAGATATATATACTTATCTTCCTTTCTTTCCGATACCTTCTTCATATATCCTGTAAAGAATAAGAAGTTCCAGAGGTTATCCTCTGACTCATGGATATCGTCATAGGTGATATCCTCATGGATTTGCTTTTCTATCGTTCCGCCGTTTATCAGGATATCTAACTCCTGCTTCATAGCATCATCCGCATGCCATATCATATCCTTAATGATGGTATTGGAGGACGTGTTCGCCCAGTAGGCTTCCGGAAATTTCATATGATTAATCGCAATGCTCGATACATACTTTATGATACTCCACGGATTATAGATTTCCGTTTCTCCAAAGAGATATCCGTCGTACCATATCTTAGCCTCAGGTATCCTGTCCTCCATACCATAATCTATAAGCATCTGTTCCGTTTCCTTTTGGGTAAAGCCAAAGGCTTCCTCATAACCGTTATTATATATGGAGCTAATCTGTAAATGATTAAGTCCCGTAAATATACTCTCCTTACTTATCCTAAGACAGCCTGTAATCACCGCTCTCTCCAAGGCATCATTGGTCTTAAGCACAGACTCAAAGAGCGAGCGTATAAAACCTACCATTTCCTTGTAAAAGCCCTCATAGTACGCATTTTCCAAAGGCACATCATATTCATCAAGCAGAATTATTACATTTTTATTGTGGTGCAGCTTAAGACACTCCGAAAGCGTCTTTAGTGCGGTGGAATAACGTCCTACTTCCTTTGAAAACTCCTCTTTTTCTTCCTCTTTATTTTCATACCTTCTTTGAGCCCATTCATAAGCGTTTTTGTAAAAGCTCTTAAATACAGCTTTTTTCTCATCACTCAGGTTTTCAGATTTCTCAAGATATGCATGCCGCTCAAATTCTGATATAATTTCTTCCCTGAGTTTCATAAACGCATTATAAAAATCCGGCTGCTTCGCCGACTTCAGTGAAAGCTTGATTACAGGATACCTTCCCATCATGGAAAGTATCTTATCATCGGCATTCATAATCTTCTTTCCTTCAAAATACCTTTTCTTATCTATCACATTTCCATCATAATCGTAT
>CACWQH010000051.1 GCA_902762955.1 uncultured Lachnospiraceae bacterium | reverse complement strand
AAGTTAAAAGAACTTCCGCCTGAGGAAAGACTGTCAAGAAGACAGCTTACGGTAAAACCTCTGGTAGAGGCTTATTTCACATGGTGTCATGAACACGAAAGCAGAATATCATCAAAAAATAAGACCGGTAAAGGAATAGAATACTCTTTAAATCAGGAAAAATATTTAAAAGTATTTCTTGATGACCCGTATGTTCCACTTGACAATAACAGTGCCGAGCAGTCAATCAGAAGCTTCTGTATCGGCAAGAAAAATTTTGTAATGATAGATACGATATCAGGCGCAAAGGCAAGTGCGATTATATACAGTCTTGTGGAAACAGCCAAAGCCAACAACCTGAACGTATATGAATATATGAAACATTTGCTTACAGTAATACCGAATCATATGGACGACCACAATACTGATTTTTGTGAAAGTCTGTTGCCATGGTCAGATTCATTACCGGAAGAATGCAAGAAGAAAGATTCATTACCGGAAGAATGCAAGAAGAAAAAATAAAAAAACAGCCGCCGGAAACGGCGGCATATCATTCAAAGGGTACTCGCTATAGAGCGTTTACGGGAATACTCTGGGGACTTATGGTTGTGATACAAGGGTTAAAGGAAAACAGTGTATTTGATATCATCGGAAACTATCTTCTTGGACGAGTGAAAAAAGGCTGGCAGCTTGCAGCAATTTTTATATTCCTTTGTTTTTTCGGAGGTATGCTTATTACCAATGATGTTGCGCTTATAACCTTTGTTCCGTTTGCGATTATGATTTTGAAAAGCTGCGGCATGGAGAAAATGGCGCTTCGGGTTATAGTGCTTCAGACCATAGCGGCAAATCTCGGAAGCATGCTAACACCGATTGGTAATCCTCAAAATCTTTACCTTTACGGACTAACCGGTATGCCTATTGATGAATTTATAATGTGGATGCTGCCATATACACTTTTAGCTTTGGTTTTGCTGATTGTCGGAATTGCTTTTTTGCCCGGAAGAAATAAAGAGATACATATGTCAGACGAAAGTGATACCACGATGCACTCTGCGGATTGTTCAAATAAAGATGTTACAAATATTAAATACGAAAGTCAAATTGATTTAAATGAACAACATGTTGCTAAAGAATATATAAATAAAAAAACTACCAAGCCCGGCGATATTATTATATATCTTATTTTATTTGCCCTTGCGGTATTAACCGTACTTCGTATAGTTACGTGGTATGTTATGGCTTTGATTGTTTTAGCTGTTGTCTTTATTTTAGATAAAAAGATAATTTTAAGAGCGGACTATATGCTTTTGCTGACCTTTATCGGTTTCTTCATATTTACCGGTAATATGGGACGAGTCGGATATATAAGGGATATGCTGGAAAAGCTTGTGCAGGGCAGGGAGGTATATACTTCCATAATAGCAAGCCAGTTTATCAGTAATGTTCCCGCCACACTTTTGCTTTCGGGATTTACGGACAATCATAAGGCACTTTTACTTGGAGTAAATCTTGGCGGACTCGGAACACTTATTGCATCAATGGCAAGCCTTATATCTTATAAGGCGTTTTCAAACGAATATAAGGATGAAAAGGGCAGATACATACTTTTATTTACTGCTTATAATGTTTTATTCTTAATTGCTTTACTTGGTCTTTATGTGATTTTAAACTGATTTTATGATTAATATATTAATAAAATTGAGCCTTGCAGGTTGCTTTCCTGCAGGGCTTTTAATATGCACATAGCCACCGAAAGGCATATTTTTGATGGTTGCTTTTCTGAAAGTTTTTTACCTTACAGGTATGATAATGAAAGGAAATTCAAATTACATTTTTTGGCTTTGTTTTTTTGCTGAATTTATAAAAAATTTAAACAAAGCATATGATAGTATTATGTTACTACTAATGTTCTATAATTTAGTTAGTAGTAAAATAATACTTGACAAAGTATTGAAATAATACTAATATATCGTTATAGTTAGTAGTACAAATATATTAACGTGTGTTAGATGCGTATTTATTTGATAGTGATTTTTTGGATTTATATAAATTATTAAAAGAATAGGTAAAAGGGAATATGGAAAAAGGAGTAGATAAAGAGATAAGAGCAGTTTATAATCAGGATAGCATAAGGGTTTATCAGGCATATTGTGAAAGTATAGCGTTTGAAGCAGTAAAACTTGGACGCTTTGGCGAACATTTCAGTATGAACAGGATGACCTGGATCAAACCATCATTTTTATGGATGATGTATAGGTGCGGTTGGGCGCAAAAAGAAGGTCAGGAGCGTGTGCTTGCAATAGATATCAAAAGAACAGGCTTTGACAGTGCTGTGAGGCAGGCGGTTGTATCGACTTACAATAAGAATGATAGTCTTTCGATGGAAAAATGGAAGGAAATGGTAAGGTCCAGTGATGTTCGTGTTCAATGGGATCCGGAAAAGGACATAAACGGAAATAATCTGCCATACCGTTCAATTCAGATAGGACTTAGAGGTCAGGCAGTAAGGGATTATGTAAATGACTGGATTATAAACATCAGTGACATAACGGACTATGTGAAGGAGTTAAATGAATTACGATTGAACAAAAGGGATATATCGGATATGCTTCCTAAAGAGAAGGTTTATAAAATATCTGATTAATTTCTGAATAATTTCTGATATACATAGTGTTATTGAATATAAAAAATAGAAAGAGAGGAAGAACCAAAGTATGAAGGGATATGATTCATCATTATATGAAAAAATGTCTGTAGCGGTTGATCTGCTTGTATTTACCATTGAGGATGACAAGCTTCAGCTTCTTATGATAGAAAGGGAGGAGGAACCGTTTGCAGGGATGCTGGCACTTCCGGGAGTGTTTGTCGGGATAGATGAGACCCTTGATGAAGCAGTGAGGCGTGGTATAAAAGAAGAAACAGGACTTGAGGATATTTACTTTGAACAGCTTTATACCTTCGGAGATGTGGACAGGGATCCGAGAATGAGAATCATATCAGTTGCATATATGGCACTTGTGCCTGTTGAGAAGCTTGCATTCAGACCCGGTGAGCGTGTAGCGGGTGCATGGCTTGTGGATGTAGAGGATTTACTTGCCGGTGATGAAGAACTGGCATTTGACCATAAGGAGATTATAGATTATGCAAGGTGGAGACTGGCAAACAAGGTTGAATATACTGACATAGCTTTTCATCTTGTAGACGAAATGTTTACACTGCCGGAGCTTCAAAGGGTTTATGAAATCCTTCTCGGAAAGAAGCTTTATAAGGCAAACTTCCGTAAGAAAATAGCAGGCATGGTTGAGGAAACCGAATACATGACAACAGGAGATGCCCATAGACCAAGCAGACTTTATGTGATGGTTGGGGAAGACGAGGAGTAAACAGATAAGCGGATTAGACTTTGCTTGTTATGTGACAGTTTATAAGAGTCAGAAGTAAAAGTAATAGGAGCAAAAAAATGGGAAGAGAAGAAAATAGATTGGTATTTGAAGACACCGAAAGACTGTGCAGGGAAAATGAAGATCTGGCAGAGTCGGTAAAGAATTCAGTAAAAAAACAAAGGTTGATACCGGAAAATGAAAAAATTAAATCAGATAGTGATAATAGATTTTCGGAAAAGGCGAAGGTTATAGTTTCTGCCAAACGAACATATGAAGCAGCATCGGCATATTTAGGACAAAAAACTGTGGTACACAATTTTGCGTCAGCCTCAAATCCCGGTGGTGGAGTGACGAGAGGTTCAAGTGCCCAGGAGGAAGCATTGTGCAGATGTTCGACATTATATTTTTGTTTAAACACGGATGATATGTGGAATGGATTTTATCAGCCGCACAGGAGGGAAAGAAATCCGCTGCACAACGATGACTGTATATATACACCGGAGGTTACTGTTTTTAAATCAGACACCTCCAATCCGAGACTTATGAGAGTAAAGGATTGGTATAAGGTTAATGTCATTACCTGCGCTGCACCGAATTTGAGAGATAAACCTTCGAATCCGATGAATCCGGGAGATGGCAGTAAGGCGATAAATGTATCTGATGATGAACTTTTATCCATACATGAAAAAAGACTCAGAAGAATTCTTGATGTGGCAAGACAGGATAAAAATGATGTTGTTATTTTGGGCGCATTTGGCTGTGGAGCATTTGCCAATTCTCCGGACGTTGTTGCAAGGGCGGCATCAAATGTAATTAAGGATTATTTGTATGATTTTAAGACGATTGAGTTCGCCGTATATTGTCGCCCGGGAGATGACAGGAATTATAAAACCTTTGACAGGATACTGAATGAAAACAGATGAGTAAAAATAATGGAAACATTATAATATAGAGAATGTTAAAAAAGTTTCAGTAAAATTTTAAAGAGGAAATATATATGGATTTCAAACAGCTGCTTTCAACAACTGAATATTCATTTCTAAAAACCAATCCTCGCTTGGGTAAGCGGATTATTTTACTTGGTGTAGGCGGAAGCTATGCATACGGAACCAATAACGAGAACAGCGATATAGATTTCAGAGGCATTACTCTCAATCTTCCGTCTGACATTTTAGGATTGACGGAGTTTGAGCAGTATGAGGATGACAAGACGGATACGGTTATTTATTCATTTAATAAGATTGTCAGGCTGCTTCTTGATTGCAATCCCAATACTATTGAACTGCTTGGACTTGATGAAGATCAGTATTTGATTAAGACTTCGCTTGGACAGGAACTTTTGGATAACAAGGATTTATTTTTGTCAAAGAGGGCTGCGAAATCCTTTGGAGGTTATGCAAGCGCCCAATTAAGAAGACTGCAAAATGCTATAGCAAGGGATTCCATACCGCAACAGGAGCGGGAGCAGCACATTTATAATTCTGTAAAAAATGCGCTGGAGGATTTTGCCAGGCGCAATGAAATGTTTGATAAAGGTAATATAAATATTTACATAGACAAGTCGGATAATCCGGAGCTTGAGACGGAAATTTTTGTGGATGCGGATTATAAGCATCTGCCGCTTAGGGATTATGAGGGTATGCTTGGCGCTATGAACAGCGTAATAAGGGATTACGATAAGATTGGCAAGCGCAATAAAAAGAAGGATGATAATCATCTCAATAAGCATGCTATGCATTTGGTGAGGCTTTTTATGATGGCGATAGATATATTGGAAAAGGGTGAAATAATAACTCACAGAACTGATGATTTGGAACTTTTAAGAAGCATAAGACGGGGAGATTTTCAAAAAGCTGACAGGACATATTCGGATGAATTTTATGCATTGTTGTCCGATTATGAAAAGAGGCTTGAGACTGCTACAAACAATACAAAGCTTCCGGATAATCCTGATATGGAAAAGGTTGAAAGATTTGTTGAGTATATGAACAAAAAAGCGATTGAGGGTGAATTTGGTGAGTGACATAAGAAATGAGATTTTAGATAAGCTTTCAGAGATAGAAGAAAAAGAAAATGTCAGAATTATCTATGCGGTAGAGTCCGGCAGCAGGGCGTGGGGAGTTGAGTCTCCTGACAGTGATTATGATGTAAGGTTCATCTATGTCAGAGATAAGGATGATTATCTTAAGCTTCAGGAGATGAGAGATGTCATCGAATGGCAGCTTGATGATGTACTTGATATAAACGGATGGGATTTGAAGAAAACTCTTATACAGTTTCATAAGGGTAACGCGACCTTATTTGAGTGGGCCAATTCGCCGATAGTTTATAAGAAATCGGATGAATGGCAGATAGTCTATGAGAGTGCAAAAAAATATTTTTCCAGGAAGATTGCCCTATATCATTATTACGGAACTGCGAATAGTACATTTAAACAATATCTGCAGGATGATGTCGTAAGGTATAAGAAGTATATTTATGCCCTGCGGCCTCTTTTGGCATGTAAATATATTGAGGAAAATCATGCCATACCACCGGTCAGATTTGATGAGCTGCTTATGCAAAAATTGCCCAAGGATTTATCGGATGAGATAGATAAGATGCTTGACGTAAAATCAAGAAGTGATGAAAAGGATTTGAACCCACAGCTTCCTGTGATTAAGAGTTATATTGAAAATGAGATAAACAGATATGAGCAGTTGATAAAAACTATGGATGATGACAGGACAGCGGATTGGGAAACTCTTAATAAATTATTTTTAGAAATTTTGGAGGGATGATAATGTTAGACGACAAATATGAATTTCGCTCAATTAATCAGAGCGAGGCCGATCAGGCTGTCCGGATAGAACAGATTTGCTTTCCACCAAATGAAGCGTGCTCCGAAAAGAGCATGAAGGAAAGAATTAAAAAGGTACCGGAATTATTTCTCGTCGCGGTAGATAAGGGAACCGGAAAGCTTGCCGGCTTTTTAAATGGTGTGGCAACAGATGAGGATTCATTTAGAGATGAGTTTTTCACGGATGCATCTTTGTATAAAACAGACGGTAAAAATGTTATGCTGCTCGGATTGGATGTGCTTCCTGAGTATCGCGGACAGGGACTTGCAAGGGAGCTTGTTTCACGCTACAGTGAGAGGGAAAGAAAGAATAATCGAAGGATGTTATATCTTACCTGCCTTGATGTTAAGGTGGCGATGTATAAAAAGATGGGATTTAAGGATCACGGTATAGCCAATTCAACCTGGGGTGGGGAAGAATGGCATGAGATGACACTTGATATATAAAATATGAAATAAAGATTATAATGATAATTTATAATACATGGAAGAACTGAAAGGAATAAATATGGAACTGTTTGATGGAAGACCGAAAAATACAGAAGGAAGATTACCGCGAGAGGTAAGAACCTATGATTATCTGGATAAGCTTGGGATAGAGTATAAGAGAACGGATCACGGGCCTGCCAATACCATGGAGGCATGCAATGAAATCGATGCTGTGCTTGGAGTACTCATTTGCAAGAATTTATTTTTATGTAACAGGCAGAAGACTAATTTTTATCTTCTGATGATGCCGGGGGATAAGAAGTTTAAGACAAAGGAGCTTTCAAATCAGATTAATTCCGCAAGGCTTTCCTTTGCCGACCCTTCTGATATGCTTAAGTATCTTGATATCGAACCGGGTGCAGTTAGCATAATGGGACTTATGAATGATAAGGAACATGAGGTCAAGCTTCTTGTTGATGAGGATGTTTTAAAGGGTGAATATTTAGGCTGCCATCCGTGCGTTTGTACCTCCAGTTTAAAGATAAAGACAAAGGATATATTTGATGTATTTCTTCCTGCGGTAGGACATGTTCCGGAGATTGTACATCTGGTGGGTGAAACGGAATAAAAATGGAAATATTTTGGAAATATTTCGGTTGACAAATAAACTCCGCACTTTTATAATGTACTTATAAATAAATGACAAAGTCATAAGAATGTATATTATGAAAGGAGCGGAGTTTATGACTATTCAGGAAATGATTCAAAAGAAAAAGGAACTGGGTTATTCCAATCAGCAGATTGCAGATATGTCAGGCGTACCTCTCGGTACGGTTCAAAAGCTTTTTTCAGGTATCACAATGGCACCAAGATACAATACGCTTCAGGCACTGTCAAAAGTGTTTGAAGATAGAAAAGAGGAAATACTATATCTGCATGACTCAGGTGCAGAAGTCAATATGGTTCATGAATCGTCGACAGCATATAAAGTTTCTTATGTGGATTCAAATGATGACAGAAGTCGTAAGCATAGAGAACTGATTGAAAAGCAATTGGTTGATGAAAAACTGGAACTTGAAAAAAAAATAAATAAACAGATAGCTGAGCGTGTTCCGGGAACGATAGGGAATAAAACGATTGAAGATTATATGGCATTGCCGGAGGGTACCAGAATCGAGATGATAGACGGAAGATTTTATAATATGGCGGCACCTACATTTGCTCATCAAAAAATTGCCGGTTTGATTTATAATGTTTTTGAAAATTTTGTTAAGGAAAATGGCGGTCCATGTATGCCTGCCATAGCTCCGACAGATGTACAGCTTGATTGCGATGATAAAACCGTGGTTCAACCGGATGTTCTTGTTGTGTGTGACAGGGACAAGATTATAAAGGCGAGAGTTGTGGGTGCACCGGATCTTTTGGTTGAGGTATTGTCACCAAGTAACTGGTATATGGATTGCTTTATCAAATTAAAAAAATACAGAAATGCAGGTGTGAGAGAATACTGGATAGTTATCCCTGACCAAAAAAATATATTGGTGTATAATTTTGAAAAATCATCCGAACCAACAGAATATACGTTTGAAGATAAAGCGCCTGTTGCCATATGGCAGGATAAGTGTAAGGTTGATTTTAAAGAAATATATGACAATATTAGTTTTTTACTTGACTGAAAGGTAAAATGTTATGAAACTCCAAAAATTATACAGCTACGTCAGGCGTGCTGTCGATGATTACAATATGATAGAGGATGGCGATAGGATTGCCATAGGAATTTCGGGAGGAAAGGATTCGCTCACACTTTTATATGCTTTAAGTGGGATGAGAGATTTTTATCCAAAGAAATATGATATAGTGGCGGTTACGATAGACCTTGGCTATGAAGGCTTTGACCTGACACCGATTCAAAAGCTTTGTGATGAATTAAAGGTTGAGTATCATATCGAGAAAACTGAAATTTCAAAGATGATTGGAGAGGTAGGCTGCTCGCTCTGTGCCAGACTAAGAAGAGGTGCAATCGGACAGTCTGCAAAAGCTCTTGGCTGCAACAAGATAGCTTATGCTCACAGTATGGATGATGCAGTGGAAACCATGATGCTTTCACTTATCTACGAGGGACGTTTTTCTTCATTTGAACCGGTGACAAGATATGAAGACAACGAGATAACACTTATAAGACCGCTCATATACACACCTGCAAGTGCAGTAGTCGGCTTTGCAAACAGGAATGAGCTGCCTATAGTCAAAAATCCGTGCCCGTTTGACAATGAAACCGAAAGAACCTATGTAAGAAATCTGCTGAACGACATCAACAAACATGCACCCGGAGTCAAAGACCGAATGCTTACTGCAATCAAATCAGGGGTTCCTTCATACAAGCTTGAAAAGTAAATAAGTTATAAAAAAAATATTCAACTGATTTAAAAGAATAAAAATATATATGTCTTAGCTATAATCAGGCATAGCTTACATAAATAATTATTGTAATGGCTGTCACATATATAGATACAGCTACAGAAGGGTATAATAACAACATTTTGCCCGATTTGTGTAAAATCAGCAACGAATACTTTTAGATATTTGCTCAGAAACCGAATTGTTTGAGCGAAGCGAGTTTTCGGTTTCGTGCAAATATCAAAAGTATGAGTGCACTGATTTCACAAATTGTGGGCAAGTTGTATTATACCCTGCTGTAGCTGTATCTATATAATATGTGGCAACTTCACGAAGCAAACACCAATTTTTTATTCCACTTTTTCAAGCCTTACGTTTCTTATGTGAATGGTTGCTGTTGAACCCTGGCTTCCCATATTGAACTCAACACGTCCGTTATCATCACTTTTGGTTGTCATATCAAAGTCAAATGAGAAGGTCTGCCAATCCTCAGTAAGCTCAACTGAAGTATCTGGGAAGTAACGTATCCAGTCCTCATCGGGAGCAGTTACGGCTGCCTTCATCTTTCTAGGTTCTTCTGCGTAAGCTTCAAATGAAAATCTGTAGCTTGAGCCCTCTTCCATAGGCATTTCAGGCTGAACAAGCTGTACAGAATATTCCTCTGTGCCTGCTGCTGTTGAAGTGATTATAATTTCGTTATCTTTGATTTCTGCCTCGCCTTCACCGTCTGCAAAAAGAAGGAATTTCCAATTTTCATCATCTGTCAAATCCTCTGCTTCAGAGAAGTCACTGTTATATACAAAGTTTCCTGTTTCATCTGCTTCACGGAAGATAAGCTCATCTACAGGTCTCTCAACATTTTCATCATATTCTTCCTTTTGGAAGATTCTTACATAATCAACCTTCATGGCGGCTCTGTCATCAAATACGGTATCTTCACTTGGATTTCCCGGCCAGTCGCCACCGACTGCAACATTTAAAATCACATGGAATGGCTGGTCAAACGGAGCAGGGTAAGGTCTTTCTTCGTTTCCGTCTGTTCCTGTGAACCAGTCACTTTCCTCAAAGTATTGCTCGCCGTCTACAAACCAGCGTATTACACCCGGCTCCCATTCTACAGCAAATACATGGTATTCGCTTGCAAAGTCACCGTCAGCAAGAGTGTATGTACCCTGCTTTTGCTTGTGAGGAGCACCGAAATGTATGGTTCCGTAGAGCGTATTGGTTGTATCACCGAGTACCTCCATAATATCTATCTCACCACATTTTGGCCACTGGCCATAGTAGCTTTCGTTCTGTGGCATCATCCAAAATGCAGGTAAAAAGCCTTTTCCGGTAGGAACCTTAAGGCGTGCTTCAATCTTACCGTATTTTACATCATGCTTGTTCTGGGTATTTACACGTCCTGAAACGTAGGATACATTTCCGTCCTCATCCACATTTTTTACAGGCTGTATAACAAGCTCGCCATCCTTTACAAATGCATACTCATCACTTGGAATATATTCCTGAAGCTCATGGTTAACCCAGCCGACCTCATGCTGTTCATAATTCCAATCCTCTTCGTTAAGCTCAGTGCCGTTAAACTCATCGTGCCATACGAGATGATATCCTTCCGGTACTTCGATTTCGTCTTCTGAAACATCGGTTGCACTTGTATCAACTGCATCATTTGCGGTTGCAGTTTCTGTTGCTTCTGTGTTTGATGCTGTGGTAGAATCATCGTTCTTCTTACCACATCCTGTAAGAGTAGAAGCAGTCATAAGCGCAGCCATCATAAAAGCTGCTATTTTTTTAGTCTGTCTTTTCATTTTTCATATCCTCCTGATTTTTTTGAAAATTTATTTGCCTCGGATAATTTTTAACTAAAGGTCAGATGTTTCACGTTCGTTTATTTTATTAATAATTATCTGTAAGGCATAAAAAATCGCACTGTTAACTATGGCTAAATAATATAACAGTGCGAAATATCTTTATATCGATAAATTGATTTTTTTGTCAAATATATGACTTCTCATAAAATATGAATGACAATTTATAAAATATGACTATTTATAAAATGTCAACTTAAAAAACATCTTAACTATAAATCTTAAATATTTTATTAAATAATAAAATTGCAATATATTTTATATCTCTTCATCAGGCTTACCCAATCCGCTTTCAAATAAATGTGTCATTCTAAACTCCGCAGGAGTTGTGCCGAGCTCCTTTCTGAAAACCTCCGTAAAGTAGCTCTGGCTCGGAAAGGCAAGTATAGAGGAAATCTCTGCAGGAGTGTATTCGGAGTATAAAAGCATGTTTTGTGCTGTCTCAAGCTTCTTAACTCGTATATATCTGTTTACGGTAAGACCGGTTTCTTTTTTGAAAAGTCTTGAAAGATAAGATGGATTAAGCTTTACATACCCGGCAAGAGCTTCTAAGGTTATTCTGGTATGAAGATGGTCATAGATATAGTCTATGGCTTTGGCAACCGGCATGGAAGTTATCTTCTTTTTTCGCAGATTTTTCATACGCTTTGTATAGTCAAGGCACATTTCATAGTGAAGCATGGATATTTCATTCGGATTTTTTGTCTTATCAGCTTTTTGGATATAAAAGTCACTTACGCTGTAGGAGTCCGAAAGCTCCATACCACCTTCTATGCAGTATCTTGCAATCATGGCAGCGGTTATTACAAAATGATACTTTAAGCTTTGTAGCGGATTATCGGATAAGATTCCCAAGCCTTTTTTATCGGCGAAGTCTTCAGTAAGCAGTTCCTTTACCTTGTGTAAATCCCCTGCCTTGACATAAGAGTAGAACTCTAATTCGGGATTATATTCGGCACGCAGAAATTCCCGTTCTCTATGTATAAATTCGTGATATAGTAAATCCTTCTTCAAATCCATAATTTCCCCTCCGGTGTTGAGCGTATATTTACTATCCAAAATCCGATTTTATTATATGTTTTTTTCCTGATAAAAGCAACTTTTGAAAAATCTTGCAAGTTCTGATTTTATTATGTAAAATAAAGTATCATTAATATAACCGGAACAATTAAAATGTAAAAATATGATGAGGTGACATATAAGAAAATGAAAATAAAAAGAAAAATCAGTTTTTTTATCATAATGGCTATGCTATTATCACTTTCGGCTTGCTCTGAAAAAAATGAAAAAATAAAAGCAGATGATACTGACAAAAAAACTACTGAAGAAATAACTGTTGAAGAGGATAGCGAGGCTACCGAAGCAACTGAAGAAAAAGATGACGTGAATAAAGCTTCTGTTGAGGATACCACTGAAGCAACTGAAGAAACAGATGTGACTACAGAATCTGAAGAAGACATAAATGCAAGAATAGTTGCTTACAATGAGGCAATAAGAGCATTTATCGAGGAAGGAAGAATCCCTCCATATGAGGAGGAGTATTTTGAGGAGCCTTCGGAAATTAATCAGTATGCGGTTTGTGATGTCAATTCCGATGGCAAGGATGAGCTTCTGATTCGTGTAAATGACGGCGCTATGGCAAGTCTTTGCATCTACGTTTTCCTTTATGAAAATGATGAAATGAAACAAATCGGTACATTTTTTGCAGATGACACTACAACCTTTTATGACAATAAGGTTGTGACCTCACCGCTTTCACATGGAGCAGGAAGCTGGGGAGAATATTTCTGGGGCATGGATATCTGCGTTTATAACGAAGAACTTGGTGAGTACGAATATAAGTATGTGACGGATGCATGGGATTCCTCTGTTGAAGGAGCATGGCACGGAGACGATGAGGTATTTCCTACAGAGGCTGACAAAGATGGAAATGGTATGGTCTACTATTACATAGAATATGTAAATGATGAATATGTTGAGAGCGAACCTATGGATGATGAGGCATACTATGCATGGTTCGATGAGGTTGCCGGCAGCGGAAATCCAATCGTCATTCCTTGGGAATATGCAGTTAGATAGCCGGATTATATAGATAAGATTTTGATTATGAAAAAGCTGGCAGATTGGTGCACAGAAATGATTATCAGTGGTATTTAAATGAGTGAAGATAAGACTATAAAAAAAGAAAAATTTAATATCGGAAGCTATATGAAAAATAACTGGAAAAAGAATGTTATAAGCTTTGTCGCAATATTTGGTATGGGCTTGTCACTTTCATTTCTTATACTCTGCAATCTTGGCACGGACACCTGTACCTTTATGAACAGAAATGTGGCAGCCAAAATCGGAACTACATTTGGAAACTGGCAGCTTGTCTTTAATATATTTTTCCTTATATTAATGATAATACTAAGGCGCGATCTGATTGGCTCGGGAACTATTTTCAATATGGTTCTTATAGCCTATTATGCAGACTTTTTTGACTGGATTTGGGGTAAAACCATTCCGGACAGTGTGTTTGAAAATCCGGTTAGCAGGGGAATAATATTTGTTATTTCTCTCGTAGGATTTATAGTTACGGCTGCAATCTATATGAATGCGGACGCGGGTATAGCTCCTTATGATGCAATACCGGTTATGCTCAATGATATTTTCAAAAAACTTCCGTTTTTTCTGTGCAGAAACATTATCGATTTTACATGTATTTTAATTGGATTTTTGCTTGGAGGAAAACCTCTGATAGGACATTTCCTTATGGCACTTTTCCTCGGGCCGACGATTACTGTTGTTGGAAAACTTTTCAAGAAAAGGAGTAAGGCATGAATAGAAAAATGCAGAAAGAATTGTAAATGCATTGGTTTTTGTATTTGTTATTATCGGGCTTATTGTTATGTTTAGATTTAATGATGAAAATAATGAGCTTGTTTCACATGGAATTGAAAATTTCAAATATTTTACAGTCCTTTCAAATGTTTTTTGCGGCATAATTGCATTTAGCCAGCTTAACTTTGATATACTATCAGCATTTTCTTCAAGAGAAATAGAGGGGATGCAAAACAGGTTTAAGCTTGCCAAGCTGATATCAACCACCGCAGTTGGTCTTACTTTTTTTACCGTTGCTGTTTTTCTGTGGCCGATATATCGGCTGCCTGGTATGTATAGTGGTTCGAATTTCATCTTTCATCTTATAGTTCCTTTGCTTGCGATGATCGATTTTGTGCTTTTAAATGCAGGGGATAAGATACCGTTTAAATATACATTTTATGCTATTGTTCCATCCTTTTTATACGGATGCTTCTATCTTATAAACATACTCATCAACGGCATAGGCGAGTGGCCTGACACCAACGATTGGTACGGCTATCTTAATTGGGGCTATCCTATAGGAGCACTTATATTTTTGATTTCTACTGTTGCAACCTGGCTGGTTGCCTGTTTACTTAGATGGATAAGCAATAAAATGAATTGAGGTGTCACGGGGCGTGATTACATCTTTTCTACTCGATTCAAAGCTACAAAAGAAGATGGACAGGTAACAAAAACCGCAAAAGAGTGGGATTTGTTACCGGATTAAGGGAAATCAAAGTTCCAAAAGAAGATGGACAGGTAACAAAAACCGCAAGAGAGTAGGATTTGTTACCGGATTAAAGATAATCAAGGTGCGGATAGTATTGAAAAGTGGATTGGGTTCGGAAATGACAAGGAGACAACACCTTGTCTTTTTTTGTAAAAATGTCCTGCTTTTTAATTATGTCCCTCTTATAATTTTTTAATTAATTATTGACATATATTATAAGTTATGTTATCCTAACTTTGAAAACAACATATGAATGATTGTTCATATGTTAAAATGTAATTAGATTGTACTTTTAATAATATTTAAAGATTTTTTAGGGAGGATATTATGTCAGAGATTGAAAGAAAGTTTTTGGAAATAGTTGATTTAAAGAAAGGCTTTGGTGAGGGAGACACCAGACAGGAGGTATTGAAGGGCTTTTCATTTTCAGTTGCAAAGGGGGAGTTTTGCGTACTGCTTGGTCCTTCAGGTTCAGGTAAATCAACACTTTTAAATATCATAGGCGGTATCGACCAGCCTGACGAAGGTTACATATCTATAAATGGCGACAAGCTTAAGGATATGGATGAAAAAGCAGTTACGCTTTATCGCCGAAAGCATCTTGGATACGTATTTCAGATGTATAATCTCATACCTAATTTAAATGTAAAGGAAAATATAGAGGTAGGTGCATACCTTTCCGATAACCCGCTCGATATAGATGAATTGCTTGAAACTCTCGGACTTTTCGAGCATCGTTACAAGCTTCCTAATCAGCTTTCGGGTGGACAGCAGCAAAGAACCTCCATAGGTCGTGCGATAGTTAAAAATCCGGATATACTTCTTTGCGATGAGCCTACCGGTGCACTTGATTACAAGACCTCAAAGGAAATTCTTAAGCTTATCGAGGATGTAAATCAAAAGTACGGAAATACAATTATAATGGTTACTCACAATGAGGCGATTAAAAATATGGCTGACCATATTGTAAAGCTTCGTGACGGAGTTGTAAGACACAATGACATAAACGACAATAAGATTTCTGCCGTTGATCTTGAATGGATAGTGTCAAGTGACGTATGAAAAAACGAAACAAATAAAAAAGGCACTTTTGAACCTTGGAAATTGTAGATTTTTTATGTTGTGATGGGCTTACGCCA
>CACWQH010000050.1 GCA_902762955.1 uncultured Lachnospiraceae bacterium | reverse complement strand
TGCGTTAAAAAAATCGAACTGTTTGAGCGAAGCGAGTTTTCGATTTTTAGCACCTATAAAGAATTTGAGTGCGTTGATTTAGCAAATTGATGGTTAGCTCCTATATACCTGCTTATTATCCATTCTGACAGCTGATATAGATTATGCGACAACCTGGTCCTTGCCGTGCTGCTTTCCGTAGTAGAGCTTTACGTCCGCCTGCTTTACAAGCTCGTCGGCGGTCATGCCCTTCATAAAAGCGGCAACTCCGATAGTAATGGTTACTCTTATATCTTTGTCTTCATACTTGGTTAGAGAAGTTGCCACATGGTTGCAGATACGGTGTGCAACATTTGTAGCTACCTTAAGATCTGCTCTGATTAAAACAAGGATTTCCTCACCGCCCCAGCGAAATACAAGGTCGCCCTGTCTTACATCATTGGTAATTATAGCTGCTATTTTCTTTAAGACCTCATCACCGCAATCATGTCCATATGTATCATTTACATGCTTAAAATCGTCTATATCGGCCATAAGAATACAAAAGTTTTTGTCCTCAATTTCTGAAAATTCTATTATATCATTAAAATACTTAGACATAGAATTACGATTCAACAGATGTGTAAGCTTATCATAGTTTGCCTGTTCCTCAAGCTCGACATTTTCAACCTTGAGATTCCTCTGCATATTTCTCATCTCCAGTACGTATAAAACAGCAAAGTAGAGCAAAAATGCCAGAGCAATTATATTATTAAGATAAAAGAATACTTCCTCAACCTTATCATTTATTCTACTCATCGGTTCACAGTGTCTTGTTACGACAATCATTGTCATATATATCACAGATATAGCAAAAGATGTATATAAAGAAACCTTCAGATCCTTCTTTATCTCATCAAGAGTAAATGAAATGTAAAAGCATATAGGTATCAGGGTGATAGTATATATCATAAATCCCGGATTCCAGCCGATTAAGATAGTAGCAAATACCGAATGTACCATTATCTCAACAATAAGAAAGACAAAAACGTTTATATATTTTCCTTTTCTTGACCAATAAAGACCCGAATAAGCATACATCAAAACTATGAAAATATTATAAATAAAAAGGGGTGTAACTCCTGAAATATAAAAAAGTATGAGGAAAACCAGATGTCCCAGTGCAACTGCCAGGGAGACAGTCATATATTTTAACTTATTGCCTACTACAAATGTTCCATTTTCAATACGATTAAAAATATTCTTTTTATTCACCGATGCCACCTCCTCTTTCCTGTATAATATAATCAGATAATTCCCGCGAGCTCAAGCATAGCCCTTATCCTTATATCATAGGTATGCTCTTTTTTAATTTTTTCATAACCATTTTTCGCTATCTGTTTTCTTTCCTCATCATGCTTAAGGTAATAGTCTATCTTATCGAGCAAATCCGGTATGCTCTCATATAAAACTATCTCCTTATCCACCTCAAAATACTCCGGTATCTCCGCCTGATAATTTGATATCACAAAGCCGCCTGCACCCATAAGGTCAAATATTCTAAGAGGAAGTCCTGTCTTAATCGGCTTATTGGTCATATTGAGATTAATCTTACTGCATTTTATAATCTGCGGCATCATATTGTTAGAATCTGCACCGCCACGATTATGAATTTTAGGTATCATGGAGGCATCACTCAAGGTCCACAAATCCATGTCAAATTTCTCGCTTATTGCACGAAGTACGCGTATTCTCTCCTGCTCGGTGCATTTATATCCAAGATATGTATCGGCAACTATAGCTCTCGTATCCTCCCTATAGTCCTCAGCAAGAGGTATCCAGTCAGCATACTTTTTAAACTCCGCAGCCCATTCATCTGAGATAGAGTCCTCTATAAAGTTATATCCATACACATTAAGCTGTGCATCTATAAGTCCGTCTACATAGCCTCTCATGTAATCCGGTAAATCCTTTTCTATACTGTTATATCTGGTTTTTTCAGAATAAAGCGAACCGACAAATGATATATCACAATCATAATTAATATGGTCACTTACAGTAAGCTTCACACTGTCCCAGGTTGCAAGATCACAGCCAAGTGGCATATAAAATATGCAATCCGGATTATAAGGTGCAAACCTCTGATACTGCATCTGATCAAATAAAAAAATACGGTTAGTCGGATAATCAATGGTCTCAGAATAAAGCTGAAACTGCGGGCAGTCAACCGTCCATGAAATATATGGCAGCTTTAATACCTTACAGGTTCTTGCTATAATCGGCTGAAAATTTACTGAAAATACGCAGTCTGCATCAGGATTATCCTGTATAACCTTTGCGAGTGCATCGAGATAATCGGTATCATAATCAACACTTTCAAAATTGCGGTCAAAAGGTACAAGGGTATAGCCAAGTCGTTTTATCGCATTGGTTATTCCATCCTCACATATGCTTTTCCATCTGCAAAATATAATCTTCATGCTGCACTTCTCCAAAAAACAAGCTTAATCCAAGCCTGCACTTGTAAAACATCTGCTTTTATTACAACTTTAATTTAGGTTTTTTAATCCAGTTTTTCCTCTGCCTCATCCACCGATGCATAGCCATAAAGCTTGGCTGTGTTAGACATAATCATATATGCAAGATTCTTTCCATCCTGATTTAACTTTGCTATAAATCTTCCATATAAGACAAGTGTATCATCCGAATAAGTACCTATCTCGCCTCTTAGATATGTTTCGTAAGAGGTATTGTAATGGCTGTCCTCATAGGTATGGATGCTTCTGGAATTACCTGCCATCTTAGGATACTTTGCGGCGAACTCCTCCATCCACTCTATCTGAATTTTTATAATCTCCTCCTGAATAGCAATTCTTTCCGGACTCCTGTACGGAAGCTTTTCTTTTAGCTCAAGAAATTCCTCCGGAGAGGTGCTTTCCATCATTCTTGCATATTTTTCGGTAATGAGATTCCAGCCGCTTGCATCTGCCTCTGCGAGATCATTTCTGTAGCTGATAAGAAGCTCCTCATTCCAAGTCATGTACTGACTTCTTCTCATAATTGAAAATGTATTCCAATCATCCTGGCAGTCTGCACGTCCGCCTTCATTATCAACCTTATCAAACTGATTCCACTCACGAAGTACAATTTCTTCAATTAATTCCTCTGCCACCTTACTCACTCTGCCTTCTTTAACATCCGAAACTCTTGGTCTTATTTTATTTTCGTATACGTCACTCTTATCCTTGTCTTCATTAACATATGCAAGGGAAGCTATCTCTGATGCATAGGAATCCAAAAATGTATCCTTCTTCCTTACTATACGCCTCTTATTTAATTCATCAAGAATCATACCAGCTATATCCTCAAAGGTTGTAGCTGTTTTATCCGCAACATTTATCATGTAAGGACTGTAGGAGGTATGCTCCCATGCTTCCTTTTGTACCGGAAGCTCTGAGATTTCATCCAAAAGCTTTACCGCCTTGGCAAGTATATTTACATCCTCAAGTCCACGCCTTAACCACTTATAATATGGGGCAAATTTTGCATTTAAAATGTAGATTATGTGCATGGCATTGTCAATTGCTTTAGCCTTACATATATTTGCGGTAGTGTAATCGTGTCTTGCCATCATCCTTACGTAATTATACTGTCCTGCCTGCGAAAAATCATGTATGTATTGGGCTAACTTTAGCATAATTACCTTATTTGGATAATACTCCTTAAGTGCGGTTCTCACTCTGGAAAACTCACCCAGATCATCCCTGAACACTCTTCCGTTTGTCGCAAGACTTATCCTTTCCTCCGAAAGCCTTAACCACATCTGCTCACTTAAGCTATACTGTCCGTATCCAGCCAATCCGCAAAGCTTGTCATAAAAGCCGCTGCTGTCAAGAACAGTATCGTAGAAACGACCTATAGTGAAAACGCCTCTTCTTTCACTTAACTTCTTGTCATTTTCCTCTCTTCTGAAAAACTCACTGCTGTAATTATCGACAAGCTTATCATACTCCTGCTGGAGACTCTCACCTATCTCACCGTATATCTCATCCGTAAGCCACAGACAAAAACCTACTCCGTAATCATGATCCTTGGAAATGTCATCATCATATTCCATACAATCAGAACCGTCACCGACAAGTCCCACCGCTATCCTTGACTCATACTCCGGAAATTTTTCCTTAATCATAGCCGCTCCATGCTCATAATAAAAGGTCATGCAGCGTTCCATATTATTTTTAAATTCTCTTTTGCTGTTTAAATTTTTATAGGAGGATTTTCCATCCTCTCTGATCATTTTTTCAGCTTCATCGAAATCATTCATTATGTGATCATAATTGGCAAGTTCGTTACTCTGAATAGCCTTCTCATAGTTTTCCTGAATTCTGTAATAAGCATCCGTCTTACCAACATGTCTTTCTGTTTCCTCAAGAGCTCTGCCATAGTATTCTGCTGCCTCTGTAAACTTATTTTTATAATAAAGAGCATCACCCATTGCAGAAAGAGCCGCACTGTAGTGGAAATCCTTTCCTCCGTCATTTTCATATATAAGTAGTGCCTGCTCGAGATATTTCATGGCAGTATTATAGACCTTATCCGAGGACGCTTCGTCCTTTTCCTCACGACTTAACCTAAGCAGCGTAACCGCAATATTTGTTCTTGTTGTTGCCTGCTCCATAATCGCCTTAGGATACTGGTCAACAATCTTTAAAGCCTTTCCAAGCATATTGGCAGCACTCACAAAATCGCCAAGCTCCTGATATAAAAGGCTCCAATTATTATAAAGACTGGCATAGTTAAACGCACCTGCCTCAAGCTTTTCGTTGTATATTTCTTCTACATTTTCATATAATTTCAGCGATTTATCAAGCTTTCCAAATGCCCTGTAGGCATTAGCTATATTGAGAAGCGTGGTGGCATACTCTACAGTTCCGTTGATTCCCTGTGCTGCCATCAGCTCTAAGACCTGATTAGAATATTTATCTGCCTTTTCCCCCTGGCTCGTATCTCTGCAAAGACCTATCATTTCATTTAAGAGAGTGATTGCCGAATAGTAATCCTCTTCCTTATATGCCTCATCAATTTTATGAGCAAGAAATTCTTCAATGTCTTCCATCGAATCGACATCAAACATATTATCATACTGCATAAGTACTTTATTGATGTCCATTTTTTACCTCCTTAGTAACAAATAACCCCATAATATATAGATTTTATCACAAACAAACTCAATATGCAATTGTCATGTATACTTTAAACTGCATTTTATGTGAAATTTTTACAATATTTTTTTTATAATATCAAATGTTTTATCAAGCATTTCTTTATCTACATTTGAATAATTTAATATAAACCTGTGCTGCGTATCAGTCCTTTTATAATAATAATCCGAAATCGGCTGCATATGTATACTTTTCTTTTCAAATAACTGCTTCAATTCCTCATCCTTCTTTTTTGTATCAAACTGCAGGATAAAATGCAGACCGGAATTATTTTCAAGCACACTGCATCTTTTGGACAAGCCGCTTTTTTTAAGACTGTCCATAACCATATTTCTCTGCCTCGAATAATGAAGTCTCATACGGTTTATATGCTTTTCAAAATATCCCTGACCTATAAATTGGGCAAGAGTATACTGTTCAAAATTGGAAACTGTACAGGAGTAAAATGAAAGCTCCTTATAATATTTATTGGCAAGCTCAACCGGCAAAACCATATAGCTTACCCTTATGGTCGGAGAAAGCGACTTTGAAAATGTATTTACATATATCACCTTTCCGCCTGCATCTATACTCTGAAGTGATGGAATCGGCTTTCCGTTTAACCTGAATTCACTGTCATAATCATCCTCAATTATGTATCTACCCTTTTTTTCATTTGTCCATGCCAATATCTCGTAACGTCTGCTGATAGGCATGGTTATACCCGTTGGAAAATGATGTGTCGGACTTATATGCGCTACCTCTGCCTTTACTTCATTTAGTCCATCCACCGTTATACCGGATTCATCCATATCTGCATATGTACACCTTGCACCGTTTTTTTCGTATATCTGAAAAATCTTTTTGTATCCCGGATTTTCCACGCAATAAAGCTTATCCTTACCAAGCAGCAAAAGCAGTATGCCGTAAAGATATTCCGTACCTGCACCCATCAATATCTGAGCAGGATCAACCGCCATACCCCGAAACGAATAAAGATGAGCGGCAATTGCTTCTCTTATGGGTTTTATGCCTGCACAAAAGGACTTGGTCATAAGTGCGTTCTTATCCCTTGAAATGGTTTCACGCATCAGCCTTGCCCATATGGAAAAAGGAAAATTGTCCGGATTTATCTGATTACCCGATAAATCATATATATATTTTTTTGCCGGCTCCGGAAGCTTTATATCGGAATTTATCCGAACAGCTTTTACTATCTTATTTTTATCCTTTATATCCGCGACATAATATCCCTTTTTGGCAATCGAATACATATAGCCTTCACTCATCAACTGGTCATATGCATTTTCAACCGTTATGGTACTAACCCCGAGATTTTTTGCAAAACTCCTTTTCGACGGAAGATGTTCATCCGGCATGAGAATTCCACCCTCAATATCCTTTTTTATAAGCATATAAAGCTGTTCATATAAAGGTCTTTTCGAATCATCAAAATTATATGTAAGCATATTGCCTCCCTTCAAAACTGAACATATTAAAAATATATTTTTTTGAATATTTCTTTATGGTCAGTTTAAGTGTATCATATTTGAAAAACATTTACAAGGAGGAAGATTTTAAATGGCTAATACACAATATGAATTAAACAAAGGGCTTGCGCAGATGCTAAAGGGCGGCGTAATCATGGACGTAACCACTCCCGAGCAGGCAAAAATCGCAGAAAAAGCAGGTGCCTGTGCGGTCATGGCACTTGAAAGGATACCAGCCGACATACGTGCTGCCGGAGGTGTATCCCGCATGAGTGATCCTAAAATGATTAAGGGCATACAGGAGGCAGTCAGCATACCGGTCATGGCAAAATGCCGTATAGGACATTTCGCAGAAGCCCAGATTCTTGAGGCGATAGAGATAGATTATATAGATGAATCCGAAGTGCTCTCTCCGGCAGATGATGTATATCATATCGACAAGAGAAAATTTAAGGTTCCGTTTGTATGTGGTGCCAGAGACTTAGGTGAAGCACTCCGTCGTATAAATGAAGGCGCATCCATGATCAGAACCAAGGGCGAACCCGGAACAGGTGATATCGTTCAGGCAGTCAGACATATGCGTAAGATGAATGAAGAAATCGCCCGTATCACTTCACTCAGAGAGGATGAATTATATGAGGCCGCAAAGTCGCTTCAGGTTCCTTATGACCTTGTGCTTTATGTACATGAAAACGGAAAGCTACCGGTAGTTAACTTTGCCGCCGGAGGAGTAGCGACACCCGCTGATGCTTCACTTATGATGCAGCTTGGTGCCGAGGGAGTATTTGTCGGTTCAGGCATATTTAAGTCAGGTGACCCGGCAAAGCGTGCCGCCGCAATCGTAAAGGCTGTGACAAACTATACCGATGCAAAGCTTATCGCAGAATTATCCGAGGATCTAGGCGAGGCTATGGTTGGCATAAACGAACAGGAAATCAAACTCATCATGGAAGAAAGAGGCAAATAATATGAAAATCGGTATACTTGCTGTACAGGGCGCATTTATAGAGCACCAAAAGATGCTTGAAGATTCAGGTGCAGAGTGCGTGCTTCTTAGAAAAAAATCTGATATAACGAACGATATAGACGGTCTGGTTCTTCCCGGTGGTGAGAGCACGGTTCAGGGAAAGCTGCTACGTGAGCTTGATATGTATGAGGTTTTGAAGGATAAAATTGAAAACGGACTTCCCGTGCTTGCGACCTGTGCCGGCTTGATTCTTCTTTCCGAAGTACTATCAAACGATCCAAACACCTACTTTGCAACACTTCCGGTCATTACAAAGAGAAATGCCTACGGAAGACAGCTTGGAAGCTTTAAAAAAATCGCCAATCTGAATGAGATTGGCGGTTTTGAAATGGTCTTTATAAGAGCTCCTTATATAGAAGCCGTTAAATCTACTGATGTAAAAGTTCTTGCAGTCATAGATGATTATATCGTTGCCGTAAGATATAAAAATCAGCTTGCACTTACATTTCATCCTGAACTCGGAGAAGACAACAGGATTCATAGATATTTTCTTGATATGGTCAATAATTCTTAGGTCAGATACAGGTATATCTAATCGCTAAAGTCCGTATCAAGAGCAATCTGCAATGTATAATCCGGATATTTTTTATTTACCTCTTTAACTATATTTTGGTAAACCTCTTTCCTGTCCGGTGCATCAAAGCTTACCACTACATCAAAACGTATGGTTTTCTTTTCCTCATTAAGATAAAAGCCATGCATTTGAAGTACGTACTCATTTTGAAAAACGATTTTGCTGACATCATCACGTACTTTGGCAGCAAAGTCGTTTTTTGTATTGACCGAATAAACTCCAATGGCTGTAAGTATAACATTGTGCTTTTCAAATACAGCTATGGTAATCTGCCTAAGCAAATCATCAAGGTCGTAGGCGGTATATGTATCAGGGACCTCTACATGAACCGAACCATTAAATGCGTTTGGTCCATAGTTATTTAATATAAGGTCATACGCTCCCTGTACATCAGGAAAAGAAGTAACCGTCTCCTTTATGGCAAGAGCAAGTTCTCTGTCAATTCTTTCTCCCAAAAGCTGGGATATGGTTTCCCTAAGCATATCTATACCGGATTTAATTATTATAATTGAAATGATAGCACCAAGCCATGCCTCAAGTGAAAGTCCGGATACCTGAAATATAACTGCAGCCACAAGTGTAGAAGCAGATATAACTGAATCCATAGTTGCGTCCTGACCGGAATTAACAAGGGCATCCGAATTGGTTTTTTCACCCATCGCCTTTACATATCTTCCAAGCACAATCTTTACTACAACCGCTACCGCAACTATCACAAGTGCCACAACCGTATATTCGGGTTTTTTAGGTGTGATTATTTTCTTTATTGATTCTATAAGTGAGGTTACACCTGCATAAAGAACCAATACCGCTATAACCATCGCACTAAGATACTCAGCCCTTCCGTGTCCGAATGGATGCTCCTTATCCGGCTCCTTTGCCGCAAGCTTTGTACCGATTATTGTTATAAGTGATGATGCAGCATCCGTTAAGTTATTTACAGCATCCATAACTATCGCTATGGAATGAGTGAGTAATCCGATTACGGCTTTAAAGCCCGATAAAAAAACATTTGCCAGAATTCCTATAACACTTGTGCAGATTATTATTTTGTCTCTGGACAATATTTTTTCCGAAACTTCTTCTGAATTAAGTGCATTTTGTGCTTCCTGTATGTTTCCCATGAATTATCTCCTTATACTTACCGGATTTAATCAATAAATCAATTTACAGGTACTCATAGCCTTTGAGCACCTGTAAACTCATCCTATCTTTTATATAAGCTTAAATATATATAATTCTCTTATAATCCCGAATCTGCTATAACTGCCTTAAGGGTATCTGCTGACGCTTTAAGTGCTGCCATTTCATTTTCATCAAGTTCAATTGGAAGGAGTGTATCAACACCCTTTTCACCGACTATAGCCGGCATGGAAAGACATACATCCTCAAGTCCGAACTGACCTGTCATAAGCGTGGAAACAGGAAGTATCGAACGCTCATCTCTTATAATAGCCTCACATATTCTCTTGATTGCCATACCTATACCGTAATAGGTTGCACCCTTTTTATCGATTATCTCATAAGCAGCATTTTTAACCTGCTCTGCAAGTCTTCTTGTCTCGTAGTCATGATCCGTAAAGCCTCTCATCTCACATACCTTGTGGATTGGAACACCGGATACATTTGCAGAAGACCATGCAGCAATCTCGGAATCTCCATGCTCACCGATTATGAACGCATGGATACTACGGCTGTCAAGGTCAAGATGCTCACCGAGAAGATACTTAAATCTTGCAGTGTCAAGAACTGTACCTGAACCGATTACTCTCTCTTTAGGGAAGCCTGAAAGCTTAAGTGCAGCATAGGTAAGCACATCAACAGGATTGGCAACGATAAGAAGTGTACAATCCTTATTGTACTTAACTACCTCAGGGATAATTGACTTAAATATTCCCACATTTTTCTTTACAAGGTCAAGTCTTGTCTCGCCCGGCTTCTGAGCAGCACCGGCAGTTATTATGACGATTGATGCATCTGATATATCTGAATAATCTCCTGCGATTATCTCGACAGGCTTTGCAAATGGGATTCCGTGGCTTATATCAAGTGCCTCTCCCTCTGCCTTGTCCTTATTGGCATCAATAAGAACTATATCTGAAAAAAGGCCCGACTGCATAAGTGCATACACTGATGCAGAGCCTACAAATCCACAGCCTATCATCGCACATTTTCTACTATCTAATTTCTTCTTTGACATGGTTTTATACCTCCTTTTAAATATATACACGTGGCTTTAATATATACACAAATTGGGTAAGTGTATTAACTTGCCATCGATTTGTGTATATATGACAGCCATTATAATTTAACTAATAATAATTAATTCAGTTATAATAACCTGACTGGTTTTATAATAACTTTATATTAATATGTTAGCAAGTATTTTTTAGTATTCTTTGGTAATTTTTTCGACACCGTATTCTTTCATAAACTGTTTTAAGTCAGCATCGGTTCGGATTAGTGTGACATCATTGAATTTACCTGTGGTTTTATCTTTGAAGCCGGCTACCTGCTCACCGGTACATATGCTGCATCTAAGAACAGGTATCTGATTTTCTTTATCATAGGTTTTGGAATTCTTTTTATTTTTGAAAAGCATCCGGGTCACTTCCTTTACATGCTCCAATTATCATTAACATATTCATCAAAAAATGGTAATACAAATTTTACATATCCATATTGTTCACCATTTATTAATCCTTTTTTTATTAATCTTTTTCTATATGGATTAAATTCATTTGTTGATATACAAAGAAAATTTCTGATATCTGCTATTTTACCAGAAGGCACATTGGCAATTCCAAACAGTATCTCACGATCCTTATTGGATAGTTCAGCCCATATCTTATCATAGGAATATTCAGATACATAATTTTTATATTTATTTATTACCTTTCTGAAATCTCCATTATTTTCCCATGCAAAATATCCCAAAACTTGAAAAGCAAACGAATAACCATTAGTTAGTCCGGACATTTCCGTTGCATCTTCATCATTTATCTTAAGCGTATTTTTATAGTTATATGCTATTTCTTTTTTATTCAACGGATTTAGATAAATTTTAGGTGCCCCATATAAAAAAGTAAAATTTTTTTGATTTTGCAATTCATCTATATTCTCAAACAAGCCTGTCATAAGGAGACAAATCGGAAGATTCTGTCTGACAAATATTTGAAAGGCACTGGCAAATTCTTTCATAGATTTATTATTTACAACCTCATCTATAGTTACAAGTACCTTTTTCTTATGTTTTTTCAGTTCCTCCATCATTTTGGTTATAGCAAGTTGAATATTAGTTATTGGAGCAGTTCCTCCAACTTCTAACCCAAAACCCCAAAATGAAAGATTTATTTTAGCTTTTTTAAATATTTCTGCCCGAGAATTTTCACTTGCAAGGTGCGATGCAAGATTTTCAAGTAAATTTGATTCTGAACTTAATTCTATCACAATCCACTCTTTATCCTTTTTTAGTCGGTTGGAAATCTCTGTCATAAACACAGTTTTTCCGGATCCTCTTACTCCGGTTATCATATATATTTGTTCCGATGGACTTTCATAACTAAAATTTTGTATTATTTCTTCAGCTTCAGCAGCTCGACGAATATACTGCTCCGGTTCACGCCCAAAAAGTAATGAATAAGGATTTTTCATATTGATTTTCCTCCCATTTACTGGTTTGCATTTCTTTTACTGGTCTTTACTACTTTTTACTGGTTTGCATTTCTTTTACTGGTCTTTACTACTCTTTACTGGTTTGATTTTATTTTACTGGTCTTTACTGGTTTTGTCAATATAATTTGGCCGTATAACTCATTATTATATAATAAGTCATACGGCTAAATTTATCCTTCATCTATCTACTAATACTCCTCACCATGTCTTACCTTAAAGCTTCTTTCGTCTTCAACAAGCGGGATTGTTTTGCTGTCAATCCTGTCAATCATTACAAATGTTCCTTTTCCTATCATGGCGACAAGCTTGTCTATTTCCTCTTCCTGTCCCTGGGCCTCCATAATAACCGAACCATCCCAATTATTCATCACCCAGCCTGTAAGATTAAGATCTAAAGCCGCATAAAAGGCACGGTATCTGAAACCAACACCCTGAACTCTTCCAATAAATGTTAATCTTTTCCGTATCATATATTACACGTCCTAACTAAATTATCAACTTAAAATCATATTAATTCTTCGACAAATCCGCCATATCATAGTGAACCGAAAACTCATTTTTATCATAGGTTCTAAGGAACTCTGTCATGATACGATTTATAACATTTTCAACCTCAGCCAAGGTCAGGTTCATAAGAAGAATCGCAAACTGTGTACTGCTGTATTTGGTTATGACATCCACATTACGAATAGAATTAACAACCGCCTTTTGCAAAAGCTCCATAACCCTGTCCTGTTCCTCAAGCGATGCCTTGGCACCCTTAATCTGCGATACTGTAAATAATGCAATCTGAACCTTCATATCATTACGCTCTGCAAGAGAACTGATAAATTCATACATCTTTCCAAATTCCGGATAAGCCGCTATCAAACCACCCTTATAGTGCTCACGGTTCTGTATAATTTCAACAAGCTGCTTTAAGTCGGCGGCCGGATTCGAAGGCTCCTCATTTTGATATTCCAACGCCTGATGACTGTAGTATGTATTGCCTCCGCGCTGCTTTGCAACATAGAGAGCTTTGTTTGCATTTTCATAAAGGAACATAACCTTATCTTTTTCGGTAACCACCTCTGATATACCGATTGAAACCGAGAACTTACTTACACGTTTATCTGTTTCGGCAAGATTTTTTATACGGTCGATAAATATTTCCGCAAGTTTTTCAGCTTCCTTAGCATCTTTTAACTCCGGGAAATATGTAACAAATTCATCTGCTCCGAAACGAGCTATAATCTGCTTTTCGGAAAGACCTCTTATCTGCTCTACCATCTTTTTAAGATAGATGTCACCTATGATAAATCCATCCGTATCATTTATTCTGTGGAAATGATCTATATCAAATAAAACGATACAGCCGGTTCCGTTTTTTGATATAGCATTTTGTATCGCATACTTTCCTTTATCACGTCCGTATGCACCCGTCAGATCATCCAGCTCGTCAGAAGTATCGCTGCCCTTATCTTCCGCAATATCTATAACTCTTGACAAAATGGTTGATGTCTGCTGTACCAGTTCTGTTTCCGCATCCGGATTAATCTTAGGAAGTCTGTCCTCATTTATAAGTTTTATCATTACCTTTGTTATTTCTTCATCCCACTGTGTACCACATCCCTTTTCAAGCTCTGACAATATTTTGTCTTTAGGAAGATGCCTTCTGTATACACGATTGGAAGACATGGCATCATAAGCATCCGCTACTGCAATTATACGTGCCAGGTATGGTATATCATCACCGGATATACCCTCGGGATAACCTTTTCCATCTATGCGCTCGTGGTGGTATTTTGCACCTATTTCAAGTCCCGGAATCATATCGATATCCTTAAGAATCTCTTCACCTGCCAAGGTATGACCTTTCATTATCTGGAATTCTTCATTGGTAAGCTTACCCGGTTTATTTAAAACCGAATCCGGTATACCTATCTTACCTATATCATGCAAAAGACCTATTATTCTGATATTTGAAACCTCAACCTCAGACATACCAAGCTCAGTAGCAATCGTAGCCGAATACTCGGCAACACGCTTTGAATGACCTCTTGTGTACTCATCCTTCGCATCAATCGTATTGGCTATGGTGGTTATGGTCTGCATAGTCATACGTTCTATATCTTTGTTTCTTTCGGATAATTCTTTATTATATTTTTCATTGGTTTTGTGAATCTCGTCATAGAGTCTGGTTGCAAGATAAGAGCCTAAAAAACAAAGGAATAAAAGTGCGAGCTGAATCTCTATGTCCTTGCTGTTTTCAGTAGTTATCTCACCACGGTTATATCTCAGAAATATAGAAATCAAATTAAGAACAGTGGCACAGATACCGGTCACCAAAATTATTATCGGTTGATGGAACAGCACCAACAGTGAAAGCATTGGGAGAATATAAGAAAATACCATTGTCGTACTTCCGGTTATCATAACGAAGATGTACATTATAAAATATCCGCCAACAATAGTATATCTTAAAGAATATCTATCCGGTTGTTTCAGATATAGTATCAGAACAATTATAGCGGGAACAGCCGTAACAAGCATGAAAACAAAGAGGTAGCTTAAGCTTCTCTGACCTTTCACAACTTCCATGGTATAGCTTACAAAAAGAATAAGCACAATCAACATCCATCCGTATACCAGATTACGATTTATTTTCTTAACGTGTGAATTGTTCAAGTCAATTTCCCCCTCTTTTGTTATATAAACAGCATATCAATGTCAAAAAAAGCCAATATCTTAAGCTATTGTAACATACATAGAATTACTAAGCAATTTGATTTTGCACTAAAATAATGCTATAATAATTCTATATAATTCTTGGAGGTATCAGCCTATGAAATGTCCAAACTGCGGTGCCATCCTTCCCGACAATACAGACTTTTGTAATAACTGCGGTTATTTTATTGAAAATGTAAATGAACCTCATAGTACCGATATTCCAACCGGAAGTTCCATCACCTCCGGTCTTTTTAACATCCCCAACGATTCCATAATAAACGTCGAACCTAAACGAAAAAAGAAAACTCTAAGTCAAAAACAACTTATCATAATTTCCGTTTGCATAGCAATCATTGCATTACTTGCAATCGTTCCTAAAATCGGCGTAAGAAGAGGCATATCCGGAATAGGCGAGCCCATACAGGAAGAAACAACCGGTTATACCGAAATAGAAGTCGGCGGATATGAAGTATCCGTTTACAAGCTATACACCTATGAGATTGAGGCTCTCGTGGTTCACACAAAAAACTATTACGGTTTTGGATTTTCCCAAAAACTTGTTCCAAAGGATGTAGCTTTAGCATGGGGCGATGTTGCAAAATATAACGACACCGTTAATTTTCATTGGCACCAGGGGCAACGCCGATGCTACTGTCGATTAAACGAAGAGGACTTAAATATCGTGGGCGGTCTTGATTACGTTTTAAGTCACTTTTCAAACAATCATCTTATCGCCGCAGACAACTCCGTCAAGCGTAAAATCAAAAAAATCAAAAGAGGTGACCATATCATAATCACAGGATATCTTGTAAATATAGATGCCGAAAACGACAGTGATAAATACTATCTGTGGGATACAAGTACAACAAGGTATGACGAGGGCGATGGTGCCTGCGAGCTGATTTTTGTAACAGATGTAAAATGGCTGGATTGATAATTGACAAAAAAATGCACTCAATATATTATAGTTTTTGTATAATTATATCTTTAGGAGGATAATCATGGGTATGGAGTTCACACTTTTAGGTGTAAAAAAATCTTATCCTGACAATTTTGAAAAAATCTCATCACAGCTTGGTACATTTATTGGCAGAGCCAATGATGCGATGGGTAATTTTTTAGGCATTTATCAAAGCACTAAAAATTTAAATGAAGTAATTTATTACATGCAGGGACAGGCAATGGGCATTATAAATGAAATGTCAAATCATGCCATAAAGCTTCTTGCTGACTGCGGTGTATTTTTAACTCTCGAAGATTTTTTAGGCAAATATCAGGGGGCAATGCAATTTGACTATAACGCCCAAATCGCCATGACCTTAAATGCGCAGGCACAGATTATGGCTGCCTACCAGCAAAGACAGATGATGAAGGGTCCACAGGGATATACCGGCAACCCGAATCAGCTAGATATGGAAGCAAGAAATAATCTTTCAGCCCTTTACAAGGACGAAAGGACAAAAGTTCTTTTAACAGAAGCTATCCGTACCTGTATTATCAACATTTACAGTGCTGTTTTAAATGAGCTTACTGAAAGCCACGTATACCCAAGTGAGATACTTCTTTCCAGAAACAAAGCTAACGAAACCTTCTCTCTCAGTTTCCAAAGCTATACTCCTAATTTTCCACAGGTAGTTCAGGCAATTTATGAATTTCCGGGAGAAAAGCAGTATTATGACAGTATCTTCTGGCAGCTTATCGCTGAGGAAAGTGATGACTTTGAACGTTTCCTTAAATTCTGGGGATTGGAATTTTTCTATCCGGGCATCTCTGAAAAAAGAAATGCCGCAAAGGATTTTGATAATAAAATTAAAAACAGCGACCTTGCAAATTTCGACTACAACATCTTAAGCACGGAAAACTATGTTTATCTCAGAACCATGCTTACCGGACTGGGCTATGATTCTCCTGCTAATTATCCGGAATTTTCAAGCTACGCAGGGTACATCAGAAATTTCCTGCAGAACATCTGCCTATATGAAAATTTCTTCAACAATCCTCTTTATGTGAGCTACTTAAAGAAGGATGCTCCAATTTTGGAATTTGTTGAATTAGTCAAAAAGGAACGCGACGCACTTCCGATAAATCCATATCGTTCTATCTGGATTTACGGTGATCCTGTCGGAGACAAGGTACCTCTTTCTCCAAAGCAGAACATCCTCCAGGCAGTAGCATATGAAGGTGACAACATAGTTTTCAACTGCCCTCAGGGTCTTATGGGTGGCAAAGGCATCATGCTCACCACCAAATACATTGTTGACCTTGCGCGTAATGTAAGGATTCCTCTTTCAAATGTAGTTGATATCATATATATGGGTGCCGATAGCATCCGCATTACAGACGGCATGCAGGCAATTGACATAGGCAAGATCTCTGCATCATACATCAACAAGCTCCTCCCTAATCCGCAGATGAAGGACGGACTTGTACGTTCACTTACATTTGCATTTTTAAATCTTATCAAAATTTACTGCATACGATATGGTGGCAACCGGTTTCTTGCCCAAAGCAATCCGCATCTGGTATAAATTCCGGTTTATCGGGCAAGGGGAGTCGGCAGGATATAGAGGGTGTAGCTACCGGAGTAAGATTTCTTAGGGGTGCTCATCAAATATCAGGTCTTCGAAGGACACGCTCTCGTGAGAGTTTAGACGCAGGCACACTAACCTCAATATAATTTCAGAAAAAAGGGATTAAAATCATTTTTGCATAAATGCAAATGTTTTTAA